>JABFSB010000178.1 GCA_013140875.1 Acidobacteriota bacterium | reverse complement strand
GTCGTCCATCACAACAATGTGACCCATGCCCGCGGCAGTCGAACCAGACGCGATCTCATTTCCATCGATAACGACGACGCTCAAGTTCTCGCGCGACAACGCGGCGGCACAGGCCGCACCGACAATTCCCGAACCGATGATCGCGACGTCGAAAGCCATAGTGCTGAATCTAGTCTGCCGCGTTTCGTGAACCTGACCTTGGCTACGCAACGGTCAGTTTTAACGCTGAGTTCGCGAAGTCAAGAACTAATTTTACTAGATGCCGAACCTGAACGGATCGTTTGGATCGAGTATCAGATCGATCTCTGCTGTGACGAATGCCGAACCGCGTATGACCGGGACGATCTTACCGTTGTCGATCGTAATCCTGCCTTCGAAAATGCTGCCGATGATGCTTTCCTGCCGCCAGATTTCGCCTTCCTTAAGTTTGCCGTCTTCGTACAGGCAGGCGAGCTTTGCACTCGTTCCCGTTCCACACGGCGAACGGTCGTACTCGATGCCGGGGCAAAGGACGAAGTTGCGGCTGTCGGCGGTTTCGGATCGCGTGAAGAGTTCGATGTGGTCGATCTCGGCTCCGCCGGCACCCGTGATGCTGTTCGTGGCAAGGGCCTGGCGAACGGCGGCGGAAAAATCCTTTAATCGGCCGAGTTCGGAAAGCTCGATCTTTTGCGAATGCCCGCCGATAAGAAAAAACCAGTTCCCGCCATACGCGATATCGCCAGCCACGCGGCCATAGCCCGGAACATCGACGGCGACGTCTTTTGCGTATCGGTAGCTCGGAACATTGGTGATCGTGACCGAACCTTCATCATTCAGTGTTGCTTCGACAGCGCCAACGGGCGTTTCGATCAGATGCGTGCCTTCTGAAATTCGGCCCAGGTGTACAAGCGTTTTAATCAGCCCGATCGTCCCGTGTCCGCACATGCCCAGATAGCCGACATTGTTGAAAAATATTACACCTGCCGTTGATGCGGGATCGACGGGTTCGCAGACCAAAGCGCCGACAATTGCGTCGTGGCCGCGTGGCTCACGCACGATCGCTGTTCGCAAATGATCGTAATCGCGACGAAAAATTTCGAGCCTTTCAGCCATCGTGCCGTTACCAAGACCGGGAAAGCCGTCAATGACGACACGCGTCGGCTCGCCGCCCGTATGTGAATCGATCGCACGTATTCTGGTTATTTCGCCCATCTCCTGAAGGTAAACACGAAATATAGCACCTTCCCAATGGTGAAGGTAAGCTAGCCACTTGAAACTTGTCACTAACCACTGAGGAATAGAGAGCGGTTACTACCGTGACAAGTGGATAGTCGATAGTGGATAGTTGAAGAAATGAGAACTGCGATTGTTTATCATCCGAGCTATGAAAAGCACGATACGGGACCGGGACATCCTGAGACGCCCGAGCGGTATCGTGTCGTAATGGACGCTTTGCAAGGCGACGGCGATTTTTGGAAGGGCCTTGTTCAGATCACTCCCGAAAAGGCGAGTCAGGGATTCGTTCAGGCGGCTCACACGAAGGAACATTTTAAGCGGGTGGAAGGGGCCTTTGCGAACGGGCTGAACCGGCTCGATGCGGACACGGTTATCTCGATGCAGTCTTTCGATGCGTCGCTGTTTGCGGCCGGCGGAGCGATCGCCGCGGTCGATGCCGTGATGCAGCGTGCGGCCGACAATGCATTCGTCGCGGTTCGTCCGCCGGGCCATCACGCTACGGCCGAGAACGCGATGGGTTTTTGTATATTCAATAACGTAGCGGTTGCCGCCAGGTACGCACAAAATAAATACAAAGAGATCGAACGCGTCGCGATCATCGATTGGGATGTTCATCATGGCAACGGAACGCAGGGGATTTTCTACAGTGATCCGAGCGTTTTCTTTTTCTCGATGCATCAATATCCGTGGTATCCGGGAACTGGTTCGCGTGGCGAATCGGGCCAGGGAAAAGGTTTGGGCACAACAATGAATGTTCCGATGCGGGCATATACCCTTGCCCGCGTTCAAAAATCTACATTCGAAACCGCGATCGAAGAGATCGCCGCGAAGATGACGCCGGACATTATTTTTATCTCAGCCGGTTTCGACGCTCACTTGACCGATCCGCTTGGGCAGCTTCAGCTTGAAGATCCCGACTACCGGTCGATGACGCGAACCGTCATGGATTGGGCGAACGAGTCATGCGGCGGACGCGTGGTCTCATGCCTTGAAGGCGGTTATAACCTGAAGACGCTTGGCGAAACGGTGAAGAGCCACATTATCGAACTCTCGACCTAACGGTTTAGAGGGCGTTGTGATACGATGCGAGCATATTAAAAATTCTCAAGGAGAAATCGCAATGCCGGACATTGAAACAACTTGCGTTCAGTGCAAAGACACCTTTCTTTTCACCGAAAAGGAACAAGAGATCTTTTATCAGCGGAACATGATGCCCCCGCAGCGCTGCACCAAGTGCCGTTCGAAAAAAGTAGCGGCAAGCAGCGATGCTCCTAAGCGGTTCGAGATCGTCTGCGATCATTGCGGCAAGCACGATCAGGTTCCGTTCCAGCCAAAGGTCGGCCGCAGCGTCCTCTGTCGCGAGTGCCACGAGGCAAGCCGGTCGCGCGCGAAATTTGCTTGATCGCAACCAAAGTGGAAAAGGGTAAACGTGAAAAAGTGAAAAAGCTGATTATCGGCTCTGGGCTTTTTCACTTTTCCACGTTTTTCACTTTTTTACTTTATGAGCTTTGAAACCGTTGCTTACTCGATCGAAAACAACGTAGCCGTGGTCAAGATGAATCGACCTGAGGCCCTGAACGCGCTTTCGCTTCAACTTTGCATTGACCTAAAGGCAGCGTTTGAAAAGGCGATCGCGGATGGTGCGAGAGCGGTAATCCTAACCGGCTCGGGCCGTGCGTTTTGTTCGGGCGGCGACCTGCGTGAGATGCAGGCGATGTGGAAAAAAGAAGGCCGCATCGAGGCGTTTCTCGAAGACCCGCTCAAGGCCCTGCATGACGTTATTCTTCTGATTCGCGAAACGCCGATCCCGTTTATCGCCGCCGTAAATGGAGTTTGCGCAGGTGCCGGGACCAACTTTGCACTTGCCTGCGATCTGATCGTCGCCGCCCAGGATGCGAGCTTTAACGAGGCGTTCGTACGGATCGGCCTTTCGCCGGATTGCGGCGGTACATTCTTTCTGCCAAGAGCAGTCGGCGAAAAGATCGCGGCGGAACTGTTCATGACCGGCGGAACGGTCGATGCGAACCGCGCCCTGCAGATCGGCCTGATCAACCGCGTCGTTCCGGCTGATTCGCTGATGGAAGAAGCAGGTAAGTTTGCCGCAAAGCTTGCCGCGGGCCCGACCGGCTCGATCGGCCGTATCAAGAAAATGCTCAACGCTTCGCTTGCAAACACCCTGAGCGAACAACTCGACCTCGAACAAGCCTGCCAGATCGAATCCGGCAGGTCCGCCGACTTCAAAGAAGGCGTAGCCGCTTTCTTCGAAAAACGCAATCCTGAAT
>JABFSB010000399.1 GCA_013140875.1 Acidobacteriota bacterium | reverse complement strand
TTTTCACGGTGCCTTGTTTGCCTACAATCGAAATTCCGAATTTGCGGCGAATACATTCTTTGCCAACAAAGCAAATCTGATCCGGCCGTTTCGAAACCGCAATCAGTTCGGCGGCAAGATCTCAGGTCCGATGTGGCTTCCCGGGATCGGCGAAGGAACCCCTATCTTCCATAAGGACAAAGGTTTCTTTTTCTTTAACTATGAAGGCATCCGCGATCCATTGTCGGGCCGCTTCAATCGAACGATTTTGACGCCGACTACACGAGGCGGCGGTTTTTCATTCAACCGCGCTACGGCCGGTGCGGCAAACCAGTTCTGTCCAAGCGGCAACGTCAACAGCGTCTGCACGATTCCTAACCTGCTGGCGTTCGGCAATTCGAACGGACTTGCGGTTCCCACGACGATCGATCCGGTCGTGACGGCCCGGATCATTTCTCAGCTGCCGACTCAGAGTAACTTCAGCGGCGGCGATAACCTGAACACCGCGGGATACACGTTGAATCGTCAACAGAACCAGACGAGAAACACGTATACGATGCGTTTTGACGTCGACCCGACCGAGAAAGACAACGTCAATGTCGTATACAGCTATGTTAACGAGATCAACCTGCGGCCGGATGCCGACGTGAACGGCTTTTCGGTAACGCCCGGCGTCATACAACAATCGAAGAACAAGACGTTCGTCGCGGCATATAGAAGGATATTGAGCCAGTCGATGGTAAATGAGATACGGGGCGGATTGTTTACTAGCGAAGTGCCTTTCACCCGCACGGATCCGCTTCCGAACTTCCTGTTTGCCGCCGGTGCAACCGGTTTGTTGGCAAACACGTTTCAGGGCGGCGCGTTCACCGGCGGATCGGTAAGCAATCCCGAAAACACCTTCCTTAATCAGGGCCGCAATACGAAGGCGTTCAATTTCCAGGACAATGCGGATCTAATCTGGGGCAAGCATTCGCTTCGCTTTGGAGGGCAGCTGCAGTATTTCAAGGTCAATTCGTATAACGACGGCGGCATCGTGCCGAGGGTCGTGATCAATGGCGGAAATGGCACCCCGAGTTTTACTCAAGCGAATTTCAGCAGCATCGGCGGGATCAGTCCGACGCAGTTGATAACCGCAAACAACTTTCTTGCTTTGTTCGGCGGACTTTACAACGTTGCGACGCAGACGTTTAATGTCGCGGACCGGACTTCGGGGTTCGCTGCGTCGGGCGTGCTGAGTCCGTATCGATATTCCAACCATTCGCTGTACGTGTCCGACCGCTGGTCGGTGGCTCGAGGTTTAACCTTAAGTCTCGGCGTCCGGTACGAACTTTTTCCGGCGATGAAACTAGCGAACGGTTTGGCGCTGGAACCGGTCTATGCCGACACGAACGACATTATTCCGTCGCTTCTTACAACCAACGGGACTTTCAACTTTATCGGCGGCAATGCCGGAACCGATAAGGCTTATTACAAGACCGACTTTAATAACTTTGCCCCTTCGATCGGAGTGGCCTACACACCGAACTTCGAATCCGGCATCGGACATTTCCTCTTCGGCAATGAAGGCCGAACGGTGATCCGCGGCGGTTACAGCCAGGCATATGGCAACGATTCGATCGTTACGTCGATCAACAATGCCGCAACCGGCAACGCAGGGCTCGGTGCGACCGTCGCCACACAGGTCAATCTGAACGGACAGGTTTCTGCCGGCGGGCCGAATATTGCGACACCGGCATTCACCGCACCGCCGCTTACCTATCTGCGAAATAATCGGATCAACAATTCGTTCGGCACGATCTTCGCGATCGATCCGAATATCGAAGTACCGATGATCGAGCAATACAGCTTTGGAGTGCAGCGTGAGCTTATGGACGGCCTGGCCCTTGAGGTCCGCTACGTTGGAAGCCGAAGCAAGAACCTTGTCCGCGGCATCGACGTAAATCAGGTCGATATCTTCAGCAGCGGATTCCTGGCGGACTTCAACCGGGCTCGGGCCAACAACTTTTTGACCGGAGATCCTTTCTGCGTTTTAGCGGGATGTCAGACTCTGCAGATCTTCGTGGATGGTGCGGGTGGACCGGGAAGATTAGGCGTGAACGCGGCGACCACGACCGTCTCAACGACCGGCCGATTGGCAAGGAGCACATTCATCAACAACCTGAACGCCGGAACGCCCGCAGATCTTGCACTGGCCTACATCAACAGCGCGTTGAACCTGAACAATCATCCGAACGATCTTAATCCAACTGCGAGCCCGTTCGTGCGTCTGCTCCCGAATCCGGTTGCAGGTGCGATCGACGTTATGGTCAATGATGCGAACTTCAATTACAACTCTCTTCAGGTCGAACTTAGAAAGCGGTTCTCACAAGGCCTGTATTTTCAGGCGAACTATACCTATGCAAAGAACCTGACGAATGCCGTCGGGACCGGGCAAACCTTGTTCGAGCCCTTGCTCGACAACAACCGGCCCGAGCTTGAATATGCGCGTGCCGATTTCGACATTCGCCATGTTTTTAACTTTAACGGCATTTATCAGCTTCCGTTCGGCCAGGGCAAGCGCTTTCTCGATCACGGCGGGCTGGCGGACAAACTGTTCGGCGGATGGGAAATGTCTGGGATTGTTCAGTGGACCTCCGGGACGCCGATAACGTTTGTGGACAATCGCGGAACGGTCAATCGAACGGGGCGTTCCGGCAGACAGACGCCGCAAACGAACCTGACGGGAGATCAGATAAGGGCATTGGGTGGAATTTTTGAATCGAACGGAACGTTCTATTTCCTCGATCCGACCGTACTTTCAAATCCCGTATTCTTCTCGAACGCTCCGGGCCAGACCGGCAACACGCCAAGAGCTATCCTGAATTCGCCGAAATTCTTCAACATCGATATGGCATTGCTGAAGAGCATCCGATTCGGCGAGTCGACCCGGCTACAGCTTCGGGCTGAGGCATTCAACATTCTCAATAATGTGAATTTCCAACCGCCCGTTACCGGTCAACTTCAGGTGATCACGGCCCCCACATTCGGCCAGATCACGGGAACGTCCCCTGCAAGAACTCTTCAGTTTGCCGCAAGGTTCGAGTTTTAATAAGTGTCACAACCTCGGTTAACGGGTATCGCGAAAACAGCGGTACCCGTTTTTTTATTTCGTATCCTAACTTAAAAGTTGAATTCGACTTCGGCTATTTTCGCTAGTTTCCTGACGGCGGCGTTGATCTGTTTTTCGTTGAAGGCTGTGTAACCGAGCAGTAATCCGCCGCGTTCGAGCTTTCGGTTTGTGTAGCGCGAGACCGGAGCGGCTCGTAGCCCGTGCTCCGCCACGCGAGTCGACACTTCGCGGTCATCGACGCCTTTCGGCAGCCAGCCTGTCAGGTGCATTCCCGCATCGGACGGCCCGACATCAAGAAATCCGCCCAGATGCTTTGCGGCTTGATCGACCAGCACGGCCTGGCGGCCGCGATAGAGCGTTCGCATGCGGCGGACGTGGTGTTCGAAATGGCCTTCAACGATAAAGTCGGCAAGGACCATCTGGTCGGTGATCGGAGCGTGGAGATCATTCAGGGCCCGCGCCGCTATGAACACGTCGATCAGGTCGGGCGGAACGACCAGGCACCCGATCCTCAGGCCCGGAAAGACTGTTTTGCTGAACGTGCCGACATACAAAACCCGATCGGCCCGATCAAGCCCCTGCAACGCCGGAAGCGGCCTTCCCGAGTATCGAAACTCGCTGTCGTAATCGTCTTCGATCACCCACGCTTCGTTATCATTCGCCCATTCCAGAAGGCTAAGCCGACGCTGTAAACTCATCGTCATCCCAAGCGGAAACTGACGCGACGGCGTTACGTAGACCATCCGCGCGGGCCTACGATCCCGTTTGGCTTTTTCGATGTTGAAACCTTCGTCATCAACCGGGACGTGCGAAACTTTCGCTTCGACTGTCGCCATGACATCGCTCGTACCCAAATGACATGGGTCTTCCAGCCAGACCTTGTCGTCGCGCGCAAGCAAAAGGTTTGCGATCAGGAACACGGCCTGCTGGGTTCCTGCCGTGACGATCACTTGTTCGTCTTCACACCGGACGCCGCGGCTGGATCGCAAATGATGTGCGATCGCCTTCCTCAACGGGCCGAACCCCGCCGCGTCGCCATAGCCGCCCAAACGCCTGGACGAAAACCTTAAATGCTTCTGATTGATCTTTGCCCACAGGTCAAACGGAAATTCTTCAGCGGCGACCAGGCTGTGCTGAAAAGGCACCACTATGCTCGCCGAGTGGTGATGGGCTATCCGCTCCGAATATCGCGCAAGCTTTTTACCGTAATCCGAAAAGGCTAAACGGCGTGAACGCGATACAGTCTTCACCGCTGAGCTTTTTCGCACTTGCACACGAAGAAATTCTTCAGGCAGGTGCGAGGCAACGTACGTCCCCGAACCGTGTTTTCCTTCCAGGTACCCTTCGCCCAAAAGCTGGTCGTACGCGTTGACGACCGTCATTCGCGATATGCCGAGTTGTTCGGCCAGAGCGCGGGAAGCCGGCAGACGGGTTCCCGATTCAAGCGCGCCGTCGAGTATCGCATCGCGGATCGAATTATAGATCTGTTTATAGAGCGGAACGGCGTCATCCGTCGGGTCGAGCGAAATACAAGCATCGAAGTTCATACAAGTGGTCTATATAAATATTAGCTAATTGGCTATTGATGATATACCACTTGTTGCTTAACCTACAAATCTGAATTTCAAGGTGCGATCACGATGTTACAACTACGGCCCAATTGCGAATGCTGCGGCAAGGACCTGCCGCCCGACTCACATAACGCTCTGATCTGTTCATTCGAATGCACGTTCTGCATAGATTGCGTTATCAGGAAGCTTGGCGGGTGTTGCCCGAACTGCGGCGGCGATCTGGTAAAACGGCCGCCACGCAGCCTTGAATTGTTAAAGAAGTATCCGCCGTCGATAGAGCGGATCGTTAAATCAAACGGCTGCCGACCGAGAACGAGGCGGGCCCGATCGTTGGCGGTATAAATTACTCATAGATAAGGAGAAAACATGGCACAAGCGACCACAGCACAGTCACTGGAAATTAAACCATCGGAATCGTCTTCGCCGGACGATTTCGATTTCTTGCAAGGGACATGGAATATAAAGAATCGAAAGCTGAAAGCGAGGCTTGAAAATTGCGACGACTGGATCGAATTCGAAGCTGTGCTTGATATGCGAAAAACGCTGAACGGCATCGGCAATTTTGAAACGTTCGAAGCGGTTATAGATGGCCGTCCGTTTGCCGGCGAAGCGGTGCGGCTTTTCAATCCGAAAACCAGACTTTGGAGCATCTACTGGGCCGACAGCAACCACGGCATTCTCGATCAAAATCCAGTTGTGGGATCTTATGAAAACGGCATTGGAAAATTTTATGCCCAAGATTCATTCGACGGGAAGGATATCGTCGTGCTTTACCAGTGGGATAAAAGGGACCCCGAGCATCCGATTTGGAGCCAGGCGTTCTCCCTCGATAAGGGTAAAACCTGGGAGTGGAATTGGTATATGTACCTTTCAAAAGCGGCCTGACGCCGTATCAAAAAAACTATGATAGTCGAAGTCAGAAGTTACCGAATCGTGCCGGGCCGTCGTGATGAGTTCCTGGAATTCTTTAAGACCAAAGCGATCCCGGCTCTTCGCGCACATGGAATGAAGGTGGTCGGTCCGTTTATCGACGTCGAAAATCCGAACAAATTCGTTTGGCTGCGGGGCTTTCCTTCATTAGCAGAACGTACGCGGTTGAAGGAATTATTTTACGAAGGCGATCTTTGGAAAAACGAAATGGAATCGATCGCAATGCCGATGCTCGACAGTTATGATGTTATTTTGTGCGAGACTGATCCGAACCTGGTTAACGAAGGGCTGGAGGATGTGACATGAAAACCTTCGTGCATCGTTCTCTTCCGGTAATTGTTTTCGGCTTGATCGCCGCGATCGGTTATTCCGATGCGGTCGCGCAGAACGCTCAAACGACGTCCAACAAGGTCCAACCGGCGGCCGAACTTCGCGACGGTCAGAAGGATTTCGATTTCGAGTTCGGCTTATGGAAGACTCGGTTAAAGCGGCTTGTCAAGCCTCTTACGGGGTCTGCCACGTGGGTCGAATACACGGGCACCACCAAGGTAACCAAAGTTTGGGACGGCAGGGCCAATCTGGTCGAGTTGGACGTGAGCGGGCCTTCGGGCCGGATAGAGGCTCTAAGCCTTCGTTTGTACAATCCCGAATCGCGCCAATGGAGCTTAAATTTTTCTAGCAGTGCAGGCGGCACAATGAGTGTTCCGACAGTCGGCGAGTTCAAGGACGGCCGCGGCGAGTTTTACAATCAGGAAATGCTCGGCGGCAAAGCCATCTTTGTTCGCTTCGTTATTTGGTGCAGCAACTTCGATACTTGTAATTTCGAACAGGCTTTTTCCATTGACGGCGGCAAAAACTGGGAAGTAAACTGGATCGCCACAGATACGCGAACTAAAAATTGATCTGAGATTCAACGGCGTTGCTTTCGCCGCATTTATAAAACGTGACCAAGGAAAACCTTCAAACAGAACGCACCCGGCTGAGCAGGCTGCCCAAACGAGGGGCTTTTGATCGGGAAACGATTTATCCGATCCTGGACGAGGCATTCATTTGCCACGTCGGGTTTATTGTTGATGAGCAGCCGTATGTAATTCCGACCGGCTATGCACGGATCGGCGACGATCTTTACCTCCACGGCTCATCTGCGAGCCGAATGCTGCGAAATCTTGCCTTAGGCGTCGATGTATGCGTGACTATTACGCTGATCGACGGCCTGGTGATGGCTCGTTCGGCGTTTCATCATTCGATGAACTATCGCTCGGTCGTTATTCTTGGTAAAGCTGAGTTAGTCGAAATCGCTGAGGAAAAAAAACGTGCTCTCGAGGCTTTCTCCGAGCACGTGATCCCCGGCCGATGGGCCGAAGTGCGACCGCCCACCGAGTTAGAACTGAAAGCCACTTCGGTTCTAAAGCTTTCTATTAACGAAGCCTCGGCAAAGATTCGCACCGTCGCGCCCGTCGATGACGAAGAGGATTATGCGCTTGACGTTTGGGCCGGCGTACTGCCGATGCGAGTGACCGCGGCCGGTCCGATTCGCGACGAACGGCTTGCGGAAGATGTTTCGTTGCCCGACTACGTGGCAAACTATAAACGCTAAGCCCTCGCATCCACGCGGCCTTTCACGCTCATTTCTCGTCCTTCCAGGCCGCCCATCGCCATTTTCTTGTCGGCGTGATCGGTTCAACTCTATGCGTTTCGTCACCGCACCATTGATCCGTTAACGTTCCGTCACGGGTTTCGTTAAATGCTGTGACAAGCCGTTCGTTTCCCGTGACAAGGCGTTCAATAAAAATTGAGAACAATTAAAGGGTTATTAAAGACACCTAAGTCCAACTTTCTGCATCATTTAAGTGTTCGATTGAACATTTGAATTTTTTATAAGGAAGTAGATTTATGGCCACACGAAATAACCCGAACGAAGCATTCATAGCACGCTCGATGTGGCGGCAGGCTTCCACGCCGCGTATCAGCATTCTTAAACAACTGGCGGTAAAACTGGTCTCAGAGGTCGAAAGCCTTAACGAAAAAGAGCGTTTCGATTTTCAGGCCGGATTCAAACTCGACGAAGAAATGCAGAAGTTCGAGATCGACATGATCCGTCACGCGCTTTATCTGACGAACGGCCATCAGTCGTTCGCGGCCAAGCTGCTGGGGATCAAGAAAACCACTCTTCACGCAAAACTGAAACGGTTTTCGATCGACCGGAAAATGCAGGTGTCGGTAAGCAGATAGGAGCGATAGAGTATGTTATTACAAATGCAAAGTCGCCCCGATTATGATCCGGCCGTAAAGCTGCGGCCTGTAAACGGCGCCTACCTGCGTGAATCCGACCCACTGATCGACGAAGACGAACTGATGGACCTGGAACCCGAACTTCCCATCACCTCTCTGCCGATACTTGCGACCGCAAATGACGCACGTGAGGTTATCAGGTTTCTTAAAAAACGTCCGAACGGTGTGACCGTGGTCGAAGCAATGAACGCCGAGCCGAAACGCATCTTCGACGCACGCAAGGTGGCGGCCTACGAATTCTGGGGAATTATCCATCGTCAGAACGACAGGCTCACGCTCACACCGCTGGGGCAGGAACTGGCCGAGGCACTTGGCCCGGAGACCCGAATGCATCGCGATATTCTGAATCGCGTGCCCGCGTACAAACTTGCTCTAAAATGTATTTACGACGAAGGGTTGGACATTGCGACGCACCTCGATGTTCTGCGGCACTGGTCCGAGCTAAGGACGGTCGCGGGCGTCGAATATGGCAACGCTCAAGACCTCGAAGCAGCCGTCGTTTGCTTTTTCAGCTTGTGTCACGCAGCGGAACTTGGAACTTCGACGGTGGGGAAACGAGGCCAGCCCGCACGCTTGCGGGTCGAGATCGAACAGGTCGCGGCATTCCTTTCGGAATCCTATGACGTAGTTTCCCGGGTGCCGATCAGTTTGCCGGCAAAATTGCCGCAACGTGATAACGTTCAGCCGTTTCGTTCAACGCCGGGCGGCACGATCCGCCGCGTACTGGTTTCGACCAGCGGTGTCAGAACCGATGTAGATCATCTGAATTCATTGCTCCGGCTGGCCGGCTTTGAGAGTAGTACAATTGATTTTGCGGACTTCGACAACGGCCTCATTCCAAGCTCCGAACTTGCGGAAATGCAGCAATGCCAGGCTGGGATCTTCGTAATTAGTCCAAAGGATTGCGTCAAACAAAAAGACGGAACGCACTCACTGCGGCATGAATGGATAACTAAGATCAGCGTCGCGGCCGCAATCTTCGACTGGCGAATTCTGCTGTTTTGGAACGGCAAGCTTCCGCCGCCGGAAGAACTGAGCTCCAGCGGCCTAAAGATACTTTCCAGCGAGGACCTCGACTGGCAGGCCAGCGTCGATCTCGTCAGTCACCTAAAGGAGCTCGCCTGACTGAACTCGAATAACTCGAGTTGACTGGAGCGGCAAGCATCCCTGCTGCGGGCCGCACGCTTCGTTCGGGCGGCTTCACTTCGCGCTCATCCAATCGTCGCCGACACCGATCTCGGCTACGAGCGGAACGTCCAAAACGGCGGCGGCTTCCATTTCGCGTTTTACTATGGCGGAGACGGCTTCGATCTCATCCATCGGCGCTTCGAAGAGAAGCTCGTCGTGGACCTGCATTATCATCTTTGTTTCAAAGCCGCCTTTCTCCAACGCATTGCCGACCTTGATCATCGCGATCTTAACGATGTCGCTGGCGGTGCCCTGGATGGGCATGTTGATGGCCTCGCGTTCGGCGCGTGAACGGACGCTGAAGTTGCGGTCGCGGATGCCGGGAAAATAGCGGCGGCGTCCGAACAGGGAAGTGATAAAACCTTTTTCGCGGGCCTCTTCCGGCGTGCGGTCCATATAGGCTCGAATGCCTTTGTACGTGGCGAAATAATCGTCGATCACCTTGCGGGCCTCGGCCCTTGAGATGCCGACGCGAGTGCTCAGCCCGAACGCCTCGACCGCATAGGCGATGCCGAAGTTCACGATCTTTGCCAGACGGCGTTTTTCCTTCAGGTCCTTTTCGTCGGTTGCCCCGAAGACGAGCTTGGCCGTCTTGGCGTGAATGTCCTCGTTATTCAGATAAGCTTCGAGCATCACCGGATCTTTTGTAATGTGGGCAAGAATGCGAAGCTCGAGCTGTGAATAATCGGCCGAGATTAGTTTGTTGCCTTTCTCCGGGATGAACGCACTGCGTATCCGCTGACCTAATTCCGTGCGGACGGGAATGTTTTGCAGGTTCGGCTCGGTCGAACTCAATCGTCCGGTCACTGCAACTGCCTGGCTGAGAACGCCGTGGATGCGGCCGTCGGTGTTGATCATTTTCGGCAGCGAATCGGCGTAAGTGGCCTTTAATTTATCCAGCTCGCGGTAATCGATGATCAGTTGGGCAATCTCGAAATCGACGGCCAACTCGGCCAGAACATCCTTGCTGGTCGAAATCTGTCCTGTGGCGGTTTTGCGGCCGGTGGCGATATTTAGTTCTTCAAAAACTTCGCCGACCTGCTTTGGCGAGCCGATGTTGAACTCGCGCCCGGCTATTTCATAGATCTTCTTTTGCAGTCCGGCAAGTTCGTCCGATATAAAGCCCGAGAATGTGTGCAAAGCCTCGGCGTCGACCTTCATCCCGGCCATTTCGATATCGGCGATTATCGGCGTGACGGGAATTTCGATCTCGGAATAAACCTTCATCAAACCGTCTTCGAAGATCTTTTTCCGCATCAGCGGCGTAAGCTGCTGGGTCCAATCGGCACGCGTCGCGGTCAGCCAGCCCGAATCGGTAAAGCCGTGCGGCGTATCGGTCGGAGCGTAGATGTGCAGGTTATGCGTGACCAGGAATTCCAGTTCGTGATGCGGCCGGCTCGAATCGAGCAGGTATGAGGCCATCATCAGGTCGTCTTTCAGGCCCACCAATGTAATGCCGAGCGTTGCCAGCACGGCCAGCTTGCACTTGTAATCATGAGTGCTTTTCTCGACGTACGGGTTTGCGAACAGGTCGGCCAGCGGACGGATCGCCGCATCGCGGCCGCCTTCAAAATTCTCAAAGTCGACGAAATAAGAAATGCCCGGCGTGTGCGAAATGGCTATTCCAAGTGGCGGGACTTTATCGAACGCGGAGTGGCGGCTGCTCTCGTTCGAATCGTCGACCGCGAATGAGAAGGTCTCTTTTTCCCAAAGCGTGCGGATCAGCTTGTCCAGTTCCGCTCGGGTCGTGATGGCCGAATATTTCTGCTCGACGCGTTCGACGCCGCTGTCCGGCAGACTCTCGAACAGCGGTGCCGAATCGGCAAACTCTTTTGTCAACGCGGCAAATTCGAGATCGCGGAAAAGCTCGAAGGCGGCGGTGCGGTCCGGCTCTTTCGCCTTTAACGCGGGAAGATCCAGTTCGACCGGTACTTCGCAATGCACGGTCGCCAGCTCAAGCGATTGGCGAACGATCGCCTGATTGTTCAAAAGGCTTTCACGCTGCGTCTTGTGCTTGATC
>JABFSB010000044.1 GCA_013140875.1 Acidobacteriota bacterium | reverse complement strand
CTCATTAACAGCGTAAAGGTACCTTCCGTGCTTGTCGATTACCAGAAATGACGGATCGACAACGCCGTTCGTGACCGCACCAGGGGTCAGTGCACCGCTCACCCGATCGAACCGATAAGAATAAATACCCTTACTTTTGCTGGCATCCGATGTGTAGGTACCGACAAAGAGGACAAGGTCATCGGGTCGAGACGCCGAATTCGTTTGTGGCAATGCGTGGTTCCCAAGCGAAAGGATCGCTGCACCCGCCGTTGCCGCGAGAAACTCACGCCTGTCGATTTTACTTTTGGCCCTGCTCATAAATCAGACCGTTCACGCCTAATTTCCGCCGGCCGCCTCGACCAGCTTCTCGACGCTTTCGACGACACGGAATTCCAACGCCGCCTTGGGCTTGGCGATCTCGGTCAAGTTCTTAAGTTTTTCTTCCCGCCATCCATTTGGCGGAACGGATTTCGCCTCGATAAAAGACAACGCCTCCATTCCGATCGCACTCAGGATTTCGAGATCATTTGCTAGCTGTTTTGCTTCGAAGAGAGAAGGCGAATTTTCCATCACGGGCTGAAGCGACCTTGCCGCTTCACGCCAATTGGCGAGTAACGTTCGTACTTCGTTAAGGTTTCGGGTAGAGCTATTCTTGTCAAGAGCG
This sequence comes from Acidobacteriota bacterium, assembly GCA_013140875.1. Lineage (GTDB taxonomy): Bacteria > Acidobacteriota > Blastocatellia > Pyrinomonadales > Pyrinomonadaceae > OLB17. Next base: position 2,859 of record JABFSB010000044.1, on the reverse strand, counting down.
TCCTTAACGGCCTGGTTAAAACGGAGTACCCCGTCGGCGTCCGCCTGGGCCGCGTCGACCAGTCCGGTCAACGGAGAGAGCATTGTCTGCGGCCGCTGCTGATATCGACGATATTGCTTGACCGGTTCAACGAGCGAAATAAGTGTCTGCAAACCGGAAATGTCCTCGCCCTGCACCAGTCGACGAAGCAGCATCGTCCGATTCTTTCGATGCGTCAGGCCGAGTTCCTCTAACTGAATGCTGACAAGTCCAAGGCGGCGATACATATCATCGACGTCGTTAACGTTACGCTCCGACCAGAGTCGCTCGGCGATCGCCGCCGTTCGCGGCCATATGCGCGAATCGATCGTGTCGGGTGAGACCCACTCGCTCCACATCGTCGCTTCGCCGCCCAGAACGCGCTTCTGTTCCTCGGCGTTCAACGGGGTATCAGCCGGCAGCGGATCGACGACATAATGCTCGCGGGCGGGAAACATCAGATCGATGTAATAACCGCTGGACAGCACGCCGGCAAAGCCCTGTTTGGCTGCCTCGGCCAACGCTTTTTGCCCGCGCCACGAATGTATGACCACCTCTTTGGGCAGCGACGGCTGAAATATCTCGTCCCAACCCATCATTGTCTTGCCGTTTTTCTTTAGAAAAACGAGGATCCGGGTATTGAAATAGGTCTGCAGCTCGTGATTGCTTTTAATACCTTTTTGCTTCATGAACGCCTGAATGGAGGCGTTTGCGTCCCATTGTTTTCCTTCGTTCTCATCGCCGCCTATGTGCATATAGGCGTCCGGAAAAAGCGACGACATTTCCTTGAAAAAAACCTCGAGCAGCTTATAGGTCTTTTCATTGGTCGGGTCCAGCGTCGGGTCAAATATGCCCGGACGACGCTCGATCTTGTACGGGCCGGGAGCACTCGCGATTTCCGGATGACTAACGACCCACGCGGTCGCGTGGCCGGGCATATCGAACTCCGGCATTACGCGGATTCCGCGATCGGCCGCGTATCCGATCACCTCGCGGATTTCAGTTTGGCTGTAAAAATTGCCGTCCGAACCCATCTGATGCAGTTCGGGCAATTTCTTGCTTTCCACGCGAAAACCCTGATCTTCGGTCAGATGCCAGTGAAGCACGTTCAATTTTACGGCGGCCATTGCGTCCAGATTTCGTTTCAGGACGTCCATCGGCTGAAAGTGCCGGGCCGAATCGATCATAAGGCCGCGCCAGGGAAATCGCGGTTTATCATTTATCGAAACAGCGGGCAGATAGAATCCCGCTTTGTCACCGGCAAGCAGCTGCAGGACCGTTTCAAGGCCGCGCATCGCGCCGACCGTAGTCGAAGCGGTCAGCTTTGCCTGTTTGTCGGAAATCTCTAATTTGTACGATTCGTCGTCGCCAAGTTTCGGTATCGCGTTTCCGGTCGAGGCGGTTTCGATCAAAAGGGCCGCGTTGGCGGGTTCGGTCAGCGTTCCTCTTGAAAGTTCCAGAACGGTCCGTCCCTCAAGCCGGCGCATTACGCGAAAGACGTAATTCCGCAAACGCTCGTCGGTCTTGCCGCTAAGCGCGACGGTAAACGTGCGGTCTATCGAAAGGCGCCCGACTTTCCATTCAACGCTGGCCGGGACCGGCATAAGGCCGCGACGGGCCGTTCCGAGATCTTGAGCCGTGACGACGCCGGTCGCCGCTAATACCGCGACAACAAAAAAAAGAGAATGATAAGGAGACCTGCGCATAATCCAATTCGAAATGCCGAACACTAACTCTCGTCTAATTTTGCTTACTATAAGAGTCTATCGCCATACGCATACAATCCGAAATTTCAGACGAACCCGATTTGAACATCGTAAAACCGCCGTCCCACTCCCACCACGCGTTAGGTATCTGTAATTTTCCGAGTGCCGAGTATACGACCTTGGCGTGACGGCATCTGTCGTCCGGAGTGGCGGTTTCTGCGAAAGAGCCAAACTCGCCGACGAAGATCGGCACCTTGTTTTTTGTCGACCAATCCTTCGCGGCTTTCAGGTCCTTGAACATCTTTTCTGCTTTCGAATCGTCGCTGTAGGACCCGATCAATTTCTCGACCCATTTGCCCTGTGCGATCTGCGGGACCTTTGGACTCTTTTCCTTTACGAAAGGGAACGGTAAGAATTTTATCTCCTGTATACCTTCGACGCCCGACCATGTCGACCCTTGGTGTGTGAAAAGAAAAGGATCGTAGTAATGGAAAGTGTAGATTATATTTTTGTCGGCAAACGGCTGCGAATCCAGCATTGCCTGCCTCGCGTTCCAATCGTGAAATCCGACGATCAGCGTGTGCTTTGGAGCAATTTCACGCACCGCCTTTATGATCTGTTCTGCCTGCCACCGCCACGTCTCGGCCGGCATATCATGCGGCTCATTTCGCAGCTCAAAAAATACTTTCTCCTGGTCGGTATCTTTATAGCGTTCCGCAATTTGAACCCAAAGATTTACGATTCGTTCGGCGTTTGCCGCGTCGGGAATAGATCCGTCGAACTCGGTGTGATGAAGATCGACGATCACGTTTAGTTTGTTGGCCAAAGCCCATTTTACGAACAGGTCCGCCATTTCGGGGCCTTTTGGGGTATCCCAGTCGTAGGGCCGTTTTATCTGCATCCAGGCGCTGAAACAGATCGGAATTCGGACCGTCTTAAATCCGGCACGGGCGATATCGGCAAATTCTGTTTCTCGTTTTGCGGCTTCTTCGGGTTTAGCAAAATCCGAAAAATGTTTTTCCTTGGCGCCTTTCCACCAATTATCGAGATAGGACACATTCATGCCCAGGCCCAACCGATCGGACCGCTGCTGAGCAGGATTTTGGGCAACCCCGGGCTGGACAAGAAATACGAC
>JABFSB010000219.1 GCA_013140875.1 Acidobacteriota bacterium | reverse complement strand
TCGGAATTGTGTTCTTCAGTCTTCCGCGGACGACCGCGGCACAAACTGATAAAAATCAAAAAGCACAAAAACAGGAAAAAGAGGACGAAGACAAGGACGGCGACGAAAAACTAAGCCGTAAGGACAAAAAACGCGTCAAGATCAAAATGGAAGAAGCAAGGACGATTGCCCTGAGGCGCATTCCCGGAACGATTGTCGAGGAAGAGCTGGAGAAAGAAAAAGGCCGGCTTCAATATGCATTCGATATCAAAGACTCAAGCGGAAAAATCTGGGATGTCGAGATCGACGCTGTGACCGGTGAAGTTCTTCAGGCGATCGAAGAAAGCGAGGAAAACGATTCCGACGATACCAATCAAAGCGTTTTGAGAAAAACCGGAAAATCTGTTTACCACGGGGCCAACTCGGTCAGACACGCAACTATAAGACTATTGCAAAGCTGTTTTAGGCCAAGCGGCGTTAACGGTTAGCGTTTTCCAACGGCTGTTTCGGCAGGAGTATCGAAAAACGTCCGCCGTCCTTCAATACGAACTCGTCCGGTGACGATTTGCCTGACGGCCTCGACGTAAGTTCCGTGTTCCTGTTCCAGTATCCTCGCGGCAAGAGTTTCGGCCGTATCGCCATCTTTAACTTCTACCGCTTTTTGCAAAATGATCGGTCCCGCGTCCAGGTTTTCGTCGACAAAATGGACCGTGCAGCCCGAGATCTTAACCCCGTGATCGATCGCCTGCTGCTGAACATTCAGTCCCGGAAAACTCGGCAGCAAGCTTGGGTGAATGTTGACGACCTTGTTCGGAAACGCTCGAATGAAATCGGGCGAGAGCAGCCTCATATAACCGGCAAGGCAAATCAGCTCGACACCACGAGAGAGTAATTCGCGAACGATATCTTCGTCGTGCTCGGTACGTGACCGGTTATTTCTGCCGATAACGACTGTCTCTATTCCGCGCTCACGTGCTTTTTCCAAACCCGCCGCGGCCGCCTTATCGCTTATAACGACAACAACTTCGGAATCGGGTATCTCACCGCTCTTAACGGCGTCCACCAGAGCAACCATGTTCGAACCGCGGCCGGAGATTAGAATTCCTATTTTCATTGACTATTAACTAATATTTACAACTCGCGGAGGTATTATTTTATTAGAAGTCCGTTACAGCGAAGCAAGAGCTAATCTAGCATCTTTGATGGATCAGGTCACAGACGACTGGGAAGTGGTCGTCATCAAACGCCGCGGCCGCTCGTCTGTCGCCATGATCGATGCGGATGAATTATCCAGCCTGATGGAGACAGAGTATTCATTTCGATCGCCGAAGAATGCAGCTCGTCAAAACAAAGCCATCGAACAAACCATGGCAGGTAAAGGGGAAAGGATCTCGATAGCGGAGCTTCGTAAAGAACTTGGCTCAGAAAGATCCAAAGGTAAATAAAAAATGCGAGGCGGTTTTCCAGTCACAGTTCTTCGATGATCCGCGTTATTGGGCACAGCAGGATCGAAAGCTGCTGATCAAATTGCTGGATATAGTCGAGGCCACTGTTCGCGAACTATTTGAAGGTATCGGGAAACCGAAACCGCTCAGACATAAGCACACGGGCACGTGGTCGCGCCGTTTAAATAAAGAACATCGAGTCGTCTATTTGGTTCTCGATGATCGCATCTCGTTTCTGCAGGCGAGGTATCATTATTAGGATTGAAAGAAGTTCACACATTTGTTAACATTTATGCGGAAGGTGATCTATTACAAAACCTCGGACGGCGAGTGTCCTGTCGATAGTTTTCTCAACTCGCTTTCCCCAAAGCAGTTCGAGAAAGTCGTTTGGGTGCTGGCGATAATTCGAGACTTGCCGTTTATCTCGAACCAGTATTTGAAGAAGCTTCGAGGCACAGACGGCATCTGGGAAGTAAGAATCGACGCAGGAAGCGATACTTTTCGGCTCCTGGGCTTTTTTGACAAAGGCAATATTGTCGTTCTCACAAATGGATTTGCCAAGAAAACCGGAAAGACGCCGCTTGGTGAAATAAGACTGGCTGAGCAGAGGAAGAATGATTATGAAAAACGAAAAAGAAATGGATGACCTCGACAAAACAATTGCTGAGTGGAAGCACAGAAACCCCGAGCTTGCGAACCAGTTCGACGAAGGGTACGAGAACTTCAAGATCGGCGTTCTGTTCAAGGCGTCGCGGAAACAGGCCGGCATGACGCAAGAAGAAGTCGCGCAAAAATTAGGGACTAAAAAATCAGCCATCTCGCGGATCGAGAACCATGCGGAAGATATTCGGCTCTCTACGCTGCACAAATATGCGAAAGCTCTCGGGAAGAAGGTCAATCTTGAGATCGTCTAGTAATTGTCCCTACCTAGGCTCGCCACTTAAACAGCTTGTTTATTCAGTTCGCGACGATCAGATCTTGTTCCTCAGGCGAGATATCATTATTAGGCCGGAAAAGCAACATATCTATTTACTCACATTTGGAACTCTTAACGAGCCAATTTTGAATTTGTAAGCAATGTTTGTCGTGGCGTTTGAATTAGCAGCGCTAAAAAACCAGATTTGTGTCAGTTCAGCGTCCAAATCGCGCCCAATAGAATTGGATTGAAAAGGTTTCAATTTGAAAACATACATAACACGAAGGTTTTCCTTTAATTCCTTCGCCCTACCTGCCTCTATTTCAAAGTCGAATTTTATGAATCTCGATTCTTTCGAAAGGTACGGCCTTAAGTTGTCAAACATGAGATTCTTTTCCGGATAGATCGTTACCTGAACGATAGGTACATAGTCTAGTGAACGCCGGCCTGAGTTTACGGTAATCGACAGCCGACTCTTATCTGCGTCATACCAAGAGCTAAATGTAATGTCGTCAGACCAAAAGGGCGAACTAGGAGTTTTAACGAAGGCAAGAACCGAATCAACTGGCAATCCATCGTAAATCGGGACACGTTTCGCTTCTGCGATCCTCTTGGTGTAATCCGCTGTCGTTTCAAATTCGTCTCGGTTTGTAATTCGCCTGTCGAGTATTTCATAAATTTCTTCAATGTCATGACCTAGAAAGCCACTCGGCACAACCGTCGCCTCAAAGTCATTAAATGGAAGTTTTTTATTGAATGACGAAAGAGAATTAACTCCGCCCGGCGCGTCTTTTCCCGAATCTATTTTTTTCTTAATTGTATCGCGTTCTTCTGAGCCTTTCGCAACCTTATATTCCCAAGTGCCGTTTTCCTTCAGGACTACGATTTTACCGTCTCTGGTTACCGCTTCAACATTTTGAGCATAGAATATGCCGGAAAGAAAACTTATGACGATGCATATGTGGACTATTCTCATATTCTGCTCTGATAACTAATCTCGCATTTACTAAATCAGTTGTTTCTTAAATATTCCGTTGCGATTGTAAACGTCCCACCGTTAGTGCCAGTTAGGAATATACATTTCCGGTATTTTGTTTAGCCAGGAATTCGCTTGGGGGCATGCCCCCAAGCGAATTATGCGGGCGGTGATGGTTGTAGATCTCCAGCC
>JABFSB010000466.1 GCA_013140875.1 Acidobacteriota bacterium | reverse complement strand
CGATGAGACAGAGCCTAAGCGTGATGCCTTTCCAGCGGTCCAGGGTGTCGAGAAGGTTGACGCGGCCGAGTTCCATTTCCATGTACTCGTCGTCGTTGCTAAGGCGTGAAAAATATTCGGCCTCGGCCTTGCTCCAGCGGCGGGCTGCGGGCGATTCGGCAAGACGGCTGGCGGCGCTGAAATTATGGACGACGTGGGCAAGCTTGCCGTCGCGGAGCGCGATCTCGGCCATGCCGCGGATCGACCTGAATTGCTCACCAACCGAATCGATCGCTTTCTTAAAGGCAATTCCCGCACGATCCCATTCGCCGGCCTGAAAATAGCTCTCACCCAGGCGGACGAGAAGCTTTCCATCACGTCCGGCACGGCGCTCGGCCAACCGCATCATGGCTGCGGCCTTTCGTTCGAGGCGGTGGCTGCCTTCGGAACCGGCGAACGATTGTATGCACCGTGCAAAATCAAACAAAAGCCACGCGTTTTCCGGCTGCATCCGGGCCGCGCGGCGAAACGATTCCATCGCCTGAAGCAGCGATCCTGAAAGCCTTAGCTGATTCCCAAGCTCACGCAGTTTTACAGCTTTTTCAGCCACATCGCTCGATGCGGCGGTGCTTTCAGTCAATCGGCTCCTTCGCTGTCGCAAAGCCGAACCTTTAAAGGCATGTTCGAGAACATCGGCCGATGGGATATTCGACGATTTGGCCAGCTTTTTGGTGTGCTTTGGGTCGCTGACGTAATCCCGTACCTCGATCGAGCCTGCGTCCATCACCTCTTCGGCTATTTCAGGAAAGATTCGGCGAACAAAAGTGCGGTACTCCTTTCCGCCCGAAGAAAAAAGGAATTCGACGCCCTTGCCGCGAAGCGACGTATCATACTTGAAAAAAACTTTGCCTCCGCGTTTAAGCGTCGGAAGAATCCGTGTCTCGACCTGCTCGATGTCTTTAAGTTTTAGCCAAAAGCGCGATCCGGTAAGGTACGCCCAGGTATTCGGCAAGAGGCCCGAACGGTAAATACGTTTTCCGTTGAAAACAATGCGGTCGGTCAATGCCAGCGAGGGAAAAAGGATCCAACTGACGAGGAAAACAGCATAGCCGAACCGCTCCATTTCAAGGTAAAACAAAAGCGATGCGAAAAAAGACCCGACGAACACAGCCGCGATGTAGCTGTACGCCGGGACTCTGATAGCGGTCTTACGCGGATTTTTAAGCCCGCGTTCCTGCATGGATCTGGTTACTACGTCCATTTTCGGCCAATTCCGGGAAAACGAGATCAGGGTGCGCTGAGTTGGTTCAGATCGGGAATATCAGAGGCCGGCTCGGGAATCTCCTTCGCCTTTTCCGGGTCGAGAGCCTTGAGTTTGTCCTTCGCCGCCTGGACCGCGGGGCTAAGAGTAATTGCCTTGCCGTCCATGTCTTTTTTCTCGCTCGCAGTCTTTACGATACCGAAAAGTAGGTCGACCGCCTCCTGTTTTTTACCCTGTTTTTCGTAGATCTTTGCAAGCTCGAGATTGATCGTGTCCTTTGGTATCGTCGGGTCCGAAGAAGCAGCCAGCTCTTTATACAAAGCCGCCGCTTCATCCGGTTTGCCGTCTTCAGCGCGGATTTGGGCGAGTGCGAATTTTGCCAACATGCCGACCTCTCCGCCGGAATTAACAAGCCCTTCCAATTCGCCGGTCCCCACGGCACGGTCGAGGTTGAGTTGATTGACGGCGATAAAATATTTTGCTTTCTCGGCAACCGGGCCGCCAAACTGCTCGACTACGGCTTGAAACTCGGGAATCGCCGCCTGCGAACGCTCCTTGGCGGTCCTGAACTGCTTGCTGGTGGATCCGGCCGGAACGGGATTGATTGATATCGGGGCCTCAGCCGTTTCGATCGCCTTTGCGAGAGCGGCCTGAGCGGCAGCGTTGGTCCGCGAGTTCCACAGGAAGAAAATACCGATAACCGCCGCCAGGACCACGAGCGCGATCAAGCCGTAGATCAGGTTCTTTTTGTTCCCTTCAAGGGTTTTTCCTACTTCCTCGAACTTCTTGCCGACGTTCTGCTGAAAGGAATCCTGGTAACGCGCCGTACTTTTGGCCTCAGCCGTAGGAGCTACGGTCGTAACTATGCTTCTCTTTTTTCGTGCCATTATCTAAAACTGCAAAATTGGTTTGCTTTATCGTTGTATAATTATGATACCGGACTTTTTCCAAAAGTATTAAATTAACTTAAAAGTGCGGTAAGAGCAAATAGTTGCTTAAAAAATGGGCAGTTTGGGGGAATTTGCCACGAAGGCACGAATATTTGAGGTGGACTTAGATCACAGTCTTATTGGTGCATTCGTGGCTAACGTCTAAAAGTTTTTTTTAGTTCGGGAACATTTCACCGTTTTCGGTGTCTAAGCTATCAGCCCGGTAAATTCGGGCGAAGTTTAGAACCTCCCGGACGGAGTGGCGAGGCAGCAAAGAATGTTCTTCAGCAGGTCAATTGCATTTGACGACGAAGACCAAATCGATGCCGTTGCGGCGGCACAAGCCTCAACCGTTTTTCCGAATGCGGAATCGAGGTTCATTGACAAACTAAAAGAGGGCGACGGCGAGGCCTTTGACGACCTGATCGGCCTGTATTCAGCGGATGTTTATGGGATGCTTTGCCGGCTGACCGAAAATCCGGAGGAAGCGGCCGACCTGACGCAGGAAACGTTCCTGAGTGCCCTGACGGCGATCAAAGGTTTCCGCGGCGACGCGGGCTTGAAAACGTGGCTGTTCAGGATCGCGATCAACCATTCGCGTAACCGGTTTCGCTGGTGGAAGCGACGCCGGCGTGACGTAACCGTCTCGCTCGACGCCGAGATCGGAAACAGCGAAACGAAAGTGCACGAAACGCTTTCGGACAAGGGAAAAAGCCCGGAGGATTTGGCAATAGCGAACGAACGCGAAGCAGCCTTGATGACAGCACTGAGCAGCCTGCCGGATATTTTTCGCGAAGCCATCGTGCTCTGCGATCTGGAATGCCTTAGTTATGAGGAAATATCGGGTTCGCTCGGGCTTAATATCGGGACCGTAAAATCGCGGATCGCCCGCGGCCGTGAGGAACTGAGGCGGAAACTGAAGGATTTTTGAAAATTTGGCTGAATGATTGGCTCGCCCCGGTTTCATCTTTGAAGACGAAATGAATCGGTGCCAAACGAGGTCGAAGAGAACGGAAGTCAGCCGGTCACAAAAGCATGAAGCAAGGTTGTTTTAATTGAAATTAGATCAGCAACAATCTAACTCAGATACCTTGCGGATGGCTTTTCGAACGGTAGGCAAAGCGTTGTTCCTCGTGACCGGGGAACAGCCGGGGTCAGCGAGTCATTCAGCCGGATCAAAGGTGGAGGAAGGAAAGCGAAGGTCTCGATTTCCGCTTAAACCGATGAAATGCAGAGATTTACAATTTATTTTGCCGCTTTACTCGGACAACGTCCTGAGTGAAGTAGAGCTTTCGCTGGTCGAGAATCACCTGGATTCATGTCCCGTATGCCGCCAAAAGC
>JABFSB010000354.1 GCA_013140875.1 Acidobacteriota bacterium | reverse complement strand
GCCGAGGACTATCTGCCTTTCAGGAACTGCCGGTGCCGCGGATTCTTCACCGAAAAAATCATCCGCATGCCTTAAAAGCTTTTCGTGAAGGCCGGCGGGCATCGCCGACTCGGCTTCAAGATCGACCAGACCGAGTGTCGCGATGGTTTTCTCGATCGACTCGGCTTCAAGCCGGTCGTAACCAAGATGTTCGAGCTGTTTTGATTCTTCTTCGCTCAGCCCGTAGACAAATTTGTCACACAGGAGGTCAAGCATTTTTTCTTTTTCTTCAATATTCATGCGTGTACCTCCTTTGTAGAATCCAGCGAACCTAAACCTAAAAATTCTCGTGCCTGCAATATCCCGCGGCGTGCGTGTGTTTTAACCGTTCCCAGCGGCATTCCCGTCCTGTCCGCTATTTCCTGATGCGAAAGTCCCTGCACGATAGAAAGTTGCAATACCTGCTGCTGTTCCGGCCGCAGCGTGTTCAAAGCTCTGACGGCGTCGTTGGCTTCGAGCGAGGTCTGCATTTTCTTGTCTGCCCGGTCAACGGGTTCCGCCATCACCTCATCCAGGGCGTCAGCCGATATCCGGCGCGACGCAAACCGGATACGGTCGATCAATCTGCGTCGGGCGATCATCGCGATAAATGTGGTTTCGGATGATTGCGATTCGTCGAACTTGCCGGCATTTTTCCACACATCGAGAAAAATATCCTGCACATCATCTTCGGCGTCGTCGGAATTGCGGAGCATTCGGCGAGAGAGCGACCAGACAAGCCCGCCGTATTTCTTCAAACACTCTTCGGCGGCGGTTTTGTCTCCGGCGGCTATTTTATTGAGGATACCCTGGGCCATTTAATTCGAATGGACTGTATACCCTAAGCTACCGTACTTTCTCATCTTTTCCAAACTTCAGGCCACAGTTCAATCAACCAGGTATCAAGCGGCTGCGGTCTTACAGAAAGCTCTCCACGCGCCTTCTACTCAATTTATTCGGCAAGTTCCGGGGTTTGGTTTCAGAGCGGGGCAATCGGTCACCGGCCGCGGAGCCGGAATCGAGAGGCGACAGCGATCAGAAAAAGGATGACCGAAGTTATGGCGGACAAAAGACAAAACTGGCAGAACGCTTTAATTACATAGGCCTGCAAATAGAGCAGCCAAGCGGTGAATCCGGCCATGCCCACCGCCAACAGCCCGAAAAGCATCCAGGCGGTTCGATTGCCGTAAACCGCCAGCAACGCCAGCGAGAAGGCAATGAAATACGCCGCCGCGCCGAATGCGGCAAGGGGAACGCCCGCAACCTCGGCGTAAGGACTGGTCAGAACGGTTTCGCATCCGGAAATGATGCTGCACGGGACCGGTTCGGCCGTAAGGTGATGAATGGTCAGGTAGATCGAATCGACGAGTCCCGCCACCGCCACCACCGCCGCGGCGAGGGGAAGCTTTGGCATCGAGGCCGAAGCCGCAATTATCTCGTCCGGGTCATCCATTACTTCGCGGCGTTCGTGTTCGCCGGTGCGGCGGAATTGCCTGCTGGGGCGGCTGTGTTGCCGCCGCTCACCTTGATGGCGTTCTGTATCTCGGCATCGATAACCTGGCGCAGATTAGAGACGGTCATCGACTCAAACCCGCCGATATTTTTGCCATTGACGAAAATGGAGGGTGTCGAATCGATACTCATTCCGCGTCCCCGCTGTAAATCCGCGTCGACGCGGGCCTTCGCGTCCCGCCCCGCCATGTCGTTCTTGAATTTTTCTACGTCGAGGCCGATTTGTTGGACGTAGCCTTCCCAAATCGAACGGTAGTTCGGATTTGCCGTCCAGGCCTGCTGGTTCTCGTAAAGAAGGTTCTGCATCGCCCAGAATTTAGTGCGGTCCTGCATTCCGACCGCCTCGGATGCGACCGCTGCTTCATAAGCTTTATCGTGCTGCGGGATCGCGAGCGGAAAATTACGAAAGATAAACCGGATGCGGCTGCCGTACGTCGATTGAATCTCTTTCATTACCGGATGGACCGACGCACAAGCCGGGCATTGAAAATCGGCAAATTCCTCGACCGTAACGTTTGCCGTCGTCGAACCCATCAAGTTCGGCGGCGTTGCGCCGAGCGGCGCGCTTGCGGATTGATTCGCGCGATTCGAATTAGTACTTGCGACGTTACCGGTCGGTTTCGGCGGCGTTTTCGCCGAGTTGTAGTAAGCGTATCCACCGATGATCGCTCCGACAAGCACAACACCGATAATTATCAGCGGAATGCCGCTGCCTTTTTTTGGTTCTTCTTTCATTTATTCAATCAAGATAATTCCCGGTTTATTAATAAGTCCGGCGTTTCAAGCCCAAACTCTTCTTTGTGGCCTTTGTGAAACCCTTTGTGAAACCCTTTGTGTTCTTTGTGTTAAACAATTTCTTAATCACAAAGAACACGAAGGGAAGACACAAAGTCCGCAAAGAAGGCCTTCAGTCACTTAACCACTCTAAAACGCTTATTGCTACTGTTCTTCCCGCTCCTCGAGCTAAGATTTTCGGACACTTTGGCATAAATGCCGTCGGCATCAAGCCCGTATCCGGCCAAAAGTACCTTCGGGTCACCGTGCGTAACAATTTCATCGGGGACGCCCATTCTGACCACGGTCGTATTTTCAAGCAGCCCTTTTTCTTCGAGCAGTTCCATTACAGCCGAGCCGAATCCGCCGGCGAGATAGGCTTCTTCGACCGTTAGAATAAGTTGATGCTCTCCGGCCAACTCGGCAATAAGCTTTTCATCGAGCGGTTTGACGAACCGTGCATTGACTACGGTTGACTGAATGCCGTCGGCGGCAAGCTTTTCGGCGGCGTCCATCGCCTGTTTGACCATCGAGCCATAAGCGATAACGGCAACATCCCTTCCGGTTCTAAGCGTTTCCGCACGGCCGATCTCGATCTTTTTAGGCGGCGTGGAAATGTCGACACCAAGCCCGTTTCCGCGCGGATACCGAAGTGCCGCCGGGCCCGGGTATTCGATCGCCGTCAGCATCATGTCCCTCATCTCGGCCTCGTCCTTCGGCGCCATCAGGATGATGTTTGGGTAGCCGCGGAAATAGGCAATATCGAGCAGGCCATGATGCGTCGGTCCGTCCGCTCCGACAATTCCTGCCCGGTCCATCGCAAAAGTAACGTTCAGGTCCTGAAGGCAAACGTCATGGATCACTTGATCGAAACCGCGTTGCAAAAACGTCGAATAGATGGCCGCCACCGGCTTCAAACCCTCACAAGCCATTCCGGCGCAGAACGTGACCGCGTGCTGTTCGGCAATGCCGACATCGAAGGCCCGGTCAGGGAATTTTTCGAGCACCTTATCGACGCCGGTTCCGTCCGGCATCGCCGCGGTCAGCGCAACGATCTTTTCATCGCGGGCCATTAGCTCGCACATCGTTTCCCCGAAGACCTGCGTGTATGTCGGCGGCGCAACCTTGTTCGATTTGTACGGCAGTCCCGTTTTCGGGTCGAACGGGCCTGTCGCGTGATAGGCGTAGTAATTCTTTTCCGGATTCGGGAAGCCTTTTCCTTTTGTGGTCAAGGCATGCACTATGACCGGACCGTCATCTACCTTTTTAGCCGCTTCTAGCGCGGCCACCAGCATGGGCACGTTATGCCCGTCGACATAACCGATGTATTTGAAGCCAAGCTCATTGACCAATGCTCCCGGAAGGACCGCCGCCGCGATCGCATCTTTGAACGACTTTGCCGCACGCCGAAGCGAGCCGCCAATGCCCGGAACACTTTGAAGCGCCCCGCCGATCTCCTCTTTGAGGTGCTGATAGCTTTGGGCTTCCTTGATGCGGTTCAGATAGCGGCTCAAAGCGCCGACGGCCGGTGCGATCGACATCTCGTTGTCGTTCAGCACGACGATCATCCTCGATTTCAGGTGCCCGGCCTGATTTATGGCTTCCATCGCCATTCCGCCCGCCAGGCTTGAATCGCCGATCAACGCACAAACGTGAAAATCTTCTTTTTTGAGGTCGCGGGCGATGGCCATTCCTAATGCGGCCGAAAGCGAAGTCGAAGCATGGCCGGCGCCGAACGTGTCGTATTCCGATTCCTCGCGCCGCAAAAATCCACTCAGGCCGCCCGGCTGTTTTATCGTGTGAAGTTCGTCACGGCGTCCGGTCAGGATCTTGTGGGCATAGGCCTGATGACCGACGTCCCAGACAAGCCGGTCATTCGGCGTATCAAAAACGTAATGCATCGCCACGGCAAGTTCGACGGCGCCGAGGCTGGCTCCTGTATGGCCGCCGATCCGCGAACACGTGTCGATAATAAACTGGCGGATCTCGTCGGCGACCTTCTGAAGGTCTTCTACCTTAAGCTGCCTCAGGTCGGCCGGTGAATCGATCTCGGAAATAAATCTCATTTTGACGAAATTTTACCCTTGTCCTGAACTCAAACTGCGTATTTTAGCCTGAATTGGTCCAAAAAGTTAAATACAGCTTCAAACCTAAATGGTAAACCAAATTTGCCAATTTTACATTTCTTTACAGTACTTTAGGAGAAAACTTAGGCCAAAGCCCTCTCGCGGGCGTCAAACTAAACGAAAGCACAGGCTTAAAAATCAAACAAACAAGAGGTATGAAGATGTCATTAAAGTTTAAGTTCATTTCTGTGTTCGCGTCGGGACTGCTTTTGGGTTCATTCGCGATAACGGCGTCGGCCCAGGAAACGGTTCAGCCTTCGAAGGACGGAGTAGAGAAGGCGGAGAAGCACGAAGGCAAGGGCTTTGGCCGTCGCGGCCAGCATGGGAAAGGTCCCGGCGGAGAGTTTCGCGGAATGCGCGGACTGATGGGAATCGAATTGACCGAGGCCCAGAAAGCCCAGATCAAGCAGATCCACGAAGCAAACCGTCCCGATCCGGCCGTTATGGAAGAGATGAAGGCGATCCATGAGGCACGCCGCAACGGCGGAACGCTTACCGAAGACCAGAAGACGCGGATGAAGGCGCTTCGCGACCAGGCCCGGGCCAAGGGCGAATCGGTCAATCAGCAGGTCCTCGCCATCCTGACCCCTGAGCAGCGTCAGCAGCTCGAAACACGCAAAGCCGAGATGCAGAAGAAAATGCAAGAACGCCGCCAGCAAATGCAGGAACAGCGTAAGGAATTGAAAACTCAGAAGATCGCTACGCCCGATAAATCAAGCGACAATTAATTACCGTTAATTTAGCGGCATGCTCAAATGCAAAAAAGGCGGAACGAGTGTACAAACTCGTTCCGCCTTTGATTTTAAGTTCACGGCATATCAACCGATAAACATTTCCTCTTCCACATAAACGCGGTCGATCTGTTTCGGCGGAGGGGCGAACAGCACCTCCAATCCTTTTTTAACACCGGCCATGATCGCCGCAATTTCACGGGCGGGTTCGACGATCTTCGCGTGGACGAAATCGGTCGTATCGACGACCTGCATTTGCGTACGGTCGATCGTGCGGCTGACCAGTTCGACCTTGTCACGAGCGGTCAGTGCGGTGGAATTGACGATCTGCCGAAGGTCCTGGACCTCTTCCTTAATCAATTCGGTCGACTCCGCCAAATAGCGGGTCGCCGTCGAAAGGTTTACCGTCACCTCGTTAAAACCGACGGAGATTTCCCTGCCCTGAACACTGATCAGATTCAGTTTGTCGATCAAGGGTTCGAGGCGTTCTTCGACACGGTTGGCCGAAGCCGTGACGCGCTTTACCGTTACGGCGATAGCGATCATCGCGATCGCCATCGAGACAAAGCAGATCGCAATCACGATGGTAAAGACCATCGTCCAGAATTGAGGATCACTCGCGTTCATAAAACCACGCTTAACCTTCTTTTTTCTCTACCGGATAGCTCGGACGGCCGTCGGCGATTGCCTTCGACTCATTCTTGCGTTTTTCGGCAACGTAGGCATCCTTGCCGGCCTCGACCGCGGCTGTAAAAGGATTCACCGACTGTGCGGCCGCACTGCGGGCCTTTTCAGTCAGCTCACCGGCTTTTTCCTGCGCGGTTTGATAAAATTCGCTGGCCTTTTCACGCGAAACTTCGTAATATTCGCCCGCTCTTTCCTGCAATTGAGCCGCGGTTTCTTTACCTTTTTCAAGGCCCTTGCGCGTTGCATCAGCGATATCGCCGCGAAGCTCGACACCGGATTTCGGTGCGAAAAGCAGAGCGATCACCGCTCCTATTCCGCCGCCGATCAATAAAAACGTCAATTTTGTAACGGCGTTGGCTTCTTCCCGTTCGTAATATTCTCTTCCCATAATATCCTCCCTGCTTGATGTTTTTTAGCTGTACCGATAATTATACACCAAGTGGCAAGCGAAATTAACCGGAAAGATCGTTTTCCGCGGTGGATAAGCTTAAATTTTCCCGTGTCCTTTGCATTCGCTTCGTGCGCTTTGGGTCGAAACCATTGAACAGCTTGTTTTACCCGGTCAGCCCTCCGCCGAATCCCTTTTCATAAACTATCCAAAGTCCGAGCGAGATGCTGATAAGGCCGGCAACCGCCTGGAGAATGTGATTGAAGCGGTGAAACTTGAGGGAAGTGAAGCGGAACGGCAGGCCTACGAGGAAGCTCATAATCATCATGCCGCCGATCGAGCCGACGCCGAAGATCAATATATAAAGCAAACCGACCGAACGCGATGCGATTGTCGGAATGATCAACAGCATCAGCGCCGCACTGCCCGCCAGGCCGTGGACCATGCCTATGATCAAAGCTCGAGGGCTTAGACGCGGGCCGTGGTGCGTTTCGGCCGCCGCGGCGTCTCCGCGTTCGTGCAGATGCGGATGAGCGTGCGTGTGACCGGCGTGCTCGTGCGGATGAAAATGCAAGTGCCCGCCGCTAACCAGCTTGCGGATAACATTAAGGCCAAGAAAAACCAGCATTACGCCAACGCCGAACTCCAAAAAGCGCTCGGTCCGCTCGCTGATCTGGTAATTCAGGACAAGCACTAGAATACCGGCCGCGAGAAGCGAGATAGTGTGGCCCAGGCCCCACAGGCCGCCGACGAGGGCCGACGTCCAGACGTTCGCCCGCTCGGTCACGATCGTGGTAACGGCCGCCAGGTGGTCGGCCTCGGTCGCGTGTTTCAGGCCGAGCACAAAGCCGTAGAACAGCACAATGCCGGTCGTCGCCGTTGAGAATGCGAAAAATTCACTCATTTAATCACGCAAAAGAGTTATAACACATTACCGCCCCGATACACGCGATCACAAACGAGCTGAACGCGGGCAGCATTTTCACCACGCGGTTTTCGCCTAAGCGTGTTCCGCCCAAAGCCTTGCCGGCATATAAAAATATCATGCCGACAGCGGTGAGCGTCGCCGCCAGCCCGAAGCTGAAAGCAACCGTCAGGATCAGACCGTATCCGGTGCGCCCCGCGTAAATTGCCGACAGCATCAAAACAAGCGCGGACGGGCACGGCAGCAGTCCGCCGGAAATGCCCAGAGCAAGCAAACTTTTCCAGGTTATCCGCTCAGGTGGCTGATGCGAGTGTGTGTGCCCGTAGTGTGTGTGGGTAAAATTTTCATGCGAGTGAACGTGCCCGTCTTCATTCTCGTGCCCATGATCGTGATGATGGTGCCGATCCGCCTTTGCCCAGCCTAAGGCCGAGAACAAGCGGTTCTTAAATAACGTGATGCCGATATAAAAAACGAGCAGGCCGGACACGAACGACAAAAACGGCATCAGCTTTTCGGGCATGATGTAGTTCGACGCAAAAAGAGTTATCAGGCCGAGAGCGAACACGCCGAGCGTGTGCGTTATCGTTACCGTTGCCCCGAGAAAAACCGCGTGCCGGGTCGTGCCGCGCGAACCGACAAGGTATGCACCGACCACGGTCTTGCCATGGCCCGGCGACATCGCGTGCATCGAGCCGAGGCCGAAGGCGAGCAGCAGGCCGAACAATGCTATCGCCGGCGTGATCTCGGGCACGGCGATCAACTCGGCCAGCCGGTCTTTCCGAACGGCGGACGATTGGTGCCCGTCGCGGTTTACCAACGGCTTCGAGCCGGCCGGAATCGTACTGGCAAATGAAAACTCGGCGCGGCGCTCGGCCAGCGGAGCGGCGATCGACTCTTCAGGATACGAGTTCAACTCATCCGTAACGCCCGATCCGAACGCCGTGCTGTCGAATACGTTCACGCCCGCCTGACGGCCGACGACGATCTCGTTCCAGCCGATCCTTTCCGGATAATTCAGGTTTGTATAGGCCGCACGCCCGCTCTCGCCCGGATTTGTGCCGGTCATATCCCAGGAAATTCTCAACGTCTTGAGGTTGCCGCTCCCGGAGCGAAGATCGATCTGCGGAGCGGAGGATTTCAGGGCGACCGGCTCGCCGTTGACTACAAGAATCAGGTTGGCGAGATATGCGGGCGAGAACGCCTCGGCATAAGAGCTTAATTCGGCCGCTGAATATTCGCCGTCTTTGTTCGTGTCGATCTTTACCAGTTCCTGCAAAGCCGGGATCTCGGCGATGTCGAGTACTTGCCGGACCTTAATCTGCGATCCGTCGATCTCAAGTCGCGAAAACTGATTAACGCTGAAATTTCCCAGCGGATGGGCTTCGATATTCACGGCCAGCGCGGCGGACAAGAGAAAAAGGAAAACAGGCCATATCTTCATTTGGTCGCCTCCAGGGCAGCTTTTGCCTTATCCGCCTGCAGCAAGTCGAACTGCGGATTAGCTTTCAAAGCCTGATTCAGCAGTCGGTTTGCCTCAGCACGGTTTCCCTTTGCCTTTTCTATCATTCCCGCATGATACAGCATTCGGGCGTCGCCGGTGTTCAGCCGCATCGCCTCGCGGATGGCATTGGCCGCCTCGGCGATCCGGCCGTTTTTGAACAGGCACCATGCATAAACGTCGGCCGTGAAAATATCTTTCCTCACCGCGTGTTCGCGCTCCGCGATCTCCAATGCTTCCTTCAAATTCGTGTCGCGGTCGGCCCAAAAAAGGGCAAGGCGTTTTTGATCGTTGGTCCGGCCGAGGTTTATTTCCATTGCCTGCACCAGGGCGGATTGCTCATCGGCTTGCCCGCTATTTCCGGTCTTCGTATATATGTCGGCCAGCAGAATGGCCGTTTCGACATTGGGCACTCGGGCTTGTGCTTCCGTTAAATACTTGATCGCCGACTCAAGATCGCCGTTAGCCGCCCGGGCTCGGCCTTTACCCGCCAGTGCGAGATAAAAACCGGAAAAGTTTTGAAGCGCTTCATCGTAAACCCGCTCGGCCTCGGAATAATTTCCGTTCTTCAAAAACTGATCGCCGAGCTGAACCAGACACCAACTTTGTGCTTCCTTATCGGCCGGGTCGGCCGTACGGGCCGCCAGCTTATACATTTCGACCGCGCCCGCATGGTCGCCGTGGAGCGAGCGGATGTGGGCGACGCGTGCATAAGCGTTGCTGTTCGGCCGTAGATCGACCATCTTCTGGGCGGCGTCGACCGCCGCCGGATAATTTCCTAATTCGGCATTGGCGTCGGTCAAAACGCCGTAAACGAACGCGTCGTTCGGATACTCTTTAACCAGTTGGCCGCCAAGCTCGAGAGCCTCGCCGAAACGATGAAATGTTAAATGAAGCGAAGCCTGCAGCTTTCTGGCCGATTCGTCATTCGGAGCGATCTCGAGGGCCTTGCGCAGGGCCGATTCGGCCTGATTATTAAGGCTGAAATCGCCGGTCTGACGGGCCTGCTTTATGTAAAGAACGGCGAGTTGGTTATAGCCGGTCGTGGAATCGGGAGCACGTTCGATCAATTGGAGGGCCGCGTCGATCTCACTGTTTGCCGCCGCCGGTTTTGCGGAAGCGGACGATTCGGCCAGATTTGTCGAGCAGGCGCTAAAGGCAACCGCGAAGAACACTAAAGGAATTGTAAATAGAATCTTCATTTTTTCAGCTCCTTTGCGCTGAAACGGCCTTGAGGTTCGCATCCGGGCCTTGGGAAAACCCGGATACGAACCCGCGGCAATCGGCTATTTCAAAAAGCCGTTTTCATCGACCGTAGGTATAACCGAAGAATCCCTTTCAGGACGGCTTGCCGAGGTCGGAGTGCTTGACGGCCGGGGCTGATTGCCCTGATTCGGCGGAAGCAGATAAGGGAAACGCGTCAGAAGCGGACCTTCAGGATTGAAGCTGACGCCGTCACCCAGCATGTTGTTGGGCGAGATGTTCGTCGCCGGTGTGAACGGCGTTCCGCCGGCCACTGCCCGAAGTGCGATGTCCGTCACGTCGTCAAAAACACGGCGGCCGTTCGGAAAGCCCGCCACGTCTCCGCCCAAAAGTCCAAGGCGGTTCTGGCTGGCGATCGCAGTCGGCGCAATAGCTACGTTGAGTCTAAGGAACTCGTGCGCGACTCCGTCCGAAAGGAAAGTCGTGTAATTCGGTCCCGTGACCGCGTTGACGGGAATTCCGGTCGCGAATATCTGGACCAGATCGTTACGCGGCGGCGGTGGAATCGTGATGCCGAAAACTGCCTGCAGCAGGCGGGCAAGCTCGGGATCCGTCACCGCCTGAACGACGCGGGGCACCGTTCCGTCTACCGAAGGCGGAATGGCGTTAAACGTGTCCTTTAAGCTAAGCGGGATCACAACCTCGTTTACCAGCGGATTGCCGAGACGCGAAACTTGCTGCCACGCGCCTTCGGTGCTTTGAGTTCCGGTACCGAGAACGCGGGTCGTACGCCGGCTCGCCGTTGCCCAAACGCCGATCACGGCATCGGACGCGGTCGGGCCCGACGGAACGGCCTGTGTTCGGGTCAGGTCCTGGATCGGCACTTCGATCGCGATCGTGCTTACGTTATAAGACTTGGTGGTGTCGATGCCGCCGCTTGCTCCGACCGAGCGAAGGTTCAACGCATCGAACACGCCGAGATCGATGTAAAAATACTCGTCGCGATTTCCCGCAAAAACCTTCCCGCCGCCGGGCAGTCCATAGACCGCCGGTTGGCCGAGATTCTGCTCATAGTTCGGCGTCACGCGCGGCCCGATGTTGGCGGGCGGCGTACGCAGGCCGGCAGCCAGCGTTCGGCCTGAGCGGTTGCGAAAACGATCGGTCCGCCGCACCGTATAGGTTTGCGGCATATTGTAATCGGCGTCCGTCAGGCTGCTGATAACGCCGTTTTCGTTGACCGTCGATTGTCCGAGCACAGTGTCGTTGTTCACCGTTTGGGTGGTGAACTGAA
>JABFSB010000438.1 GCA_013140875.1 Acidobacteriota bacterium | reverse complement strand
GGAATGGAAACGGCGGTGGCGGCGGCGGTGGTGGCGGTGGCGGGAACGGAGGCCCGGTAGCTACACCGACTCCACCGCGATATGTCGGTCCGCTGCCAGGACAGGTCGGCCCATCGGTGTTCACTGATAATAATTCGAGAAGAGCGTGGTTCAACACACCGCCGCTTCTTCGCGTGCCGCCGGGAGCGGTGGTTTCGACGCCGTTAAGCGACTTTGGCCGCGAAACGAAGGGTTTCGTCTCGCCATCGCAGGTCGAGACCAAAGCCGTGTTGACGCGGGCCCTTGCCGAAAATAAGACGGGAAGGATACTGCCGACCTACGGTGAGCTTGACGGTCGCGTGAGTACGCAGATCAAAGTCGAAAGGCCGCGGGCCGTTGCGATGGTCAAGCCTACCGGAGCAGGGGTAAGGGACGCCGACGGCAGCCCGATGGACCAGAAACTGATGGAAATGAAGATCCGCGGCGATCGAACGCCGGTACGTCCTGAGAGCGGCGGAAACATTGGTTCCGAACCGCGAAAAACCGGCGCCGTAACGCGTCCGCCGGTCCGGCCTGAAAACAATGAACCTGTGCGGCCCGAAAGGTCCACGCCGGAATCAAAAAACGGGCGGAATGATGACCCCGTTCGGCCTGAACGGTCCATGCCTGAATCGAAAAATGGCCGTAACGACGACCCGGTTCGGCCCGAAACCCGAACGTCCAGACCCAGGGAAGACCGAAACAGCGAACCGGTGCGTCCTGAACCTCAGCCCCGAAAGGAACGCAACGATCCGCCTCCGACGCGAAGCGAGCCTGTTCGCAGTGAGCCAGTTCGTAGCGAACCGGTGCGAAGCGAACCGCCCAGAAGCGAGCCGGTGAGAAGCCAGCCGCAAAAGAGCGATCCGCCGCCATCGAAAAGCGAAAACAAGCCGGTGGACCGAAAAGGCAAGGACAACCGGTAGAAGGCAGAAAACCTTAACCACGAAAAGACACGAAATTTCACAAAATCTGTTCCTATTCAATTAATTTAGTGATTTTTGGTGAATTTTCGTGGTTAAGGATTTACGGGACGAAGATCTTACGGTCGAGGACCGCGGTGTTGCCGATGTAGGCGAAGCGGATATTTTTCATGTACTTGTTAGCCACTTTTTGCACATCGCTTCCGGTTACTGCTTTCACGCCGTTGAGAAATTCATAGGACTTTCGCCAGCCGCCGCCGATAAGTTCGTATTTGGCAAGTTCGCCGACCTGGGCTCCGCTGGTTTCCTGACCCATGTAGTGGCGGGTCAGGAAAAAGGACGAGATCTCTTCGATCACCTCCTGGTTTAGCGTTCGTTCTTTCAGGAACTTCATTTGATTGAGCATCGCCGTGGTCGCATGGTTAGGATCGGTGGTGGAAACCGAAATATTCGCCGTGTTCGCCGAAAGACTGTCAATCTCGGCATCCGGTGCGTAGGAAAGCTGCAGGCGTCCGCGAACTTCCTGATAGACCAGCGTCTGCAGCACAGCCATTGCAACGCGCATTGCGTAATAATCAGCGTTGTCGGGTGATGGGGCGGCGAAAACTCCTTTCAGGTAGTTCGTAGGAAGAGAACGCTGTGTCGCGTCGAGCGAGCCCTTCGAAAAATCCAACGCCGGATAAGGCTGGTCAACGTAATTTCCGCGCGGAAGCTTGCCGAAGGTTTCGGTTATTTTAGCCTTTAGCTGTTCCGGGTCGAGATCGCCGACA
Organism: Acidobacteriota bacterium; assembly: GCA_013140875.1. GTDB lineage: Bacteria > Acidobacteriota > Blastocatellia > Pyrinomonadales > Pyrinomonadaceae > OLB17. Next base: position 1,811 of record JABFSB010000438.1, on the reverse strand, counting down.
AAGACGAACAGCAGCCGCTGGGTCTCCATGATCTTTTTGTGATACGCCCGAAGGTCATCGGCGGTCAGTGCACCGATCGTCGCTGGCGTGCCGGTGACGTCATTAGCATAAGGATGGCCGGCGTAGATGACGCGCTCCTGCAGCGTAGCCAACGCTGCTTCGGGAACGGAACCCGATTCCCTTAGGCCTGTCAGAATTTGCTCGCGATTGCGTTTAAGATCGTCCTCGGCAAACGCCGGGTCCAGCACAACCTTTGCGAGCAGATCGAAAATACGAGGAAAGTCCGGTTTGGTCGTACCAAACGAGATCGCGCTGTAATCGTTTGAAACGGCAGCACCGATCGAGCTGCCCTTGCTTGCAAGCTCACGCCGAAGGGCCTGACGCGGCACGGTCTTTCCTGCCTCAATCGCAGTGGAAAGCATCAACTGCTCTATGCCCGCATTCTTATCGGTAATGTTGCGCGCTCCGCCGCGAATAAAAAGCCCGCCCGCCACCGTGGCCGATCCGGGGCGGCGTTTAAGGATGACCTTGAGGCCGTTCACGTCGAACTCAGAAACGAGCGCGGTCTGCGCGGAAAAATCGACAAGGTTGCCGTTCTGGGCGAATACCAGCGAAGACGCCGACAGAAGAAATAGTATTAAAGCGAATCGCGACAAATAATTCATCTTCATTTCCCACCTCCGATCAAGGTGGCTTCGGTCAGCCCGGATTCTTTCTTTCCTTCAGCCGTGACCAGCGCAATTGCGACGTGGTTTTTGCCCTGGATATAGGTCTTGACGTACCGGTTTATGTCGGCGCGCGTTACGGCACGGAGTTTGGCGTGATAAGTGCGAAAGTAGTCGATACCGGTCGATGACCACCAGAAACCGAGCGTGTGGACGTAGCTCGTCAGTTCTTCACGCTCAAAAAGATCCCTGGTTTCCAGTATCGTTTTTGCGCTTTCAAGCTCTTCGTCCGAGAAGTAGGCTGGCTGCGTAAACGCCATAACTTCCTTGTAAGCGGCCGCGATCGCCGCTTTTGAGCTGGCCGGATTGGTGGTCAGGACAAGCTGGATCGGGCCTACATTGCGTTGGGTGTAATATCCGAAGCCGACCGAAGCCGCGAGCCCTGCATCAACCAAATTGCGTTGGAAACGCGAATCGGGTTGCGTAATGATGTAAGAAAATACGTCGGCGGCATAGGTCGCGGCGTCGTCTTTTCCGATCGACGGCCCTTGCCAGCCGACCGAAACGAATACGTTCTGGCCGCCGCCATTATCGGCCATTGTGTCGGCCGGGCGTTCGATTATCACGCCTTCGCTTTTTGGAAGCGGCGGATGTTCGACCAGCGGGAAATCCTTGAACGGGTCGACGGGGCGGCGTTGCCAGCTTCCCATCGTCTGTTCGGCCAGGCGGAAAACATCTTCCGGCTTTGCGTCGCCTGTCACGACCAGGGCCGAATTGTTCGGTACATAGTAGCGGGATTGGATCGTCTTCATTTTCTCGATCGTCGCCGTCGAGATCGATTCGCGTGTTCCCTGCGGGTCTTTGCGCGTCGGGTATTTGAAGAACAGCTTTTGCTTCATCGCAAGGTCGAGATAGCCGAACGGATTTGCTTCGGGCCGGTCGATCTCGCCGATCACGACCTTCTTTTCGTTCTCAAACTCTTCTTCTCCAAAGGTCGGGTAGCGGACGGCGTCATTAATGTTTCGGATCGCCGTTCCCAAGTAGTCGCGGGTCGTCGTGTAGAAATAATTTACGATCTCTTCGCGGGTCGAACCGTTGAAAATGCTCAGTTTGTTCGAGTCTTTCAAATAGGAAACATCACCCACA
>JABFSB010000324.1 GCA_013140875.1 Acidobacteriota bacterium | reverse complement strand
CATGATCCGCGACAGCAGCACTCCGGTCTGGGTTGAATCGAAATAGCGAATCGGCAGGTGCATCACGCGCGCCTGCACGCGTTTCCGCATGTCGGTGATCGCACGCTGGGCCGCAACGCCAAGGATTTGTGAAAGCGCGAATGACGTAACACCCTGAATAAGCGTAGAAATACCGATCGCAAGAGCGACCCACTTGATCAGGCCATAATTCTTGTTCGTGAAAATATCGTCGCCGATATATTTGGTCGACGCGGGCAGTACCATTCCGGCCAGCCGCGAGATCAGCATCAGCACGCTGCCGAAAGCCAGGCGCCATCGCGCGTTCCAAACGATCCTCCGAGCCTCGACCCAGGCACCCGAATAGTTGATCTTCTTTTTCTTTTTTTCCTCTTCGGCCACTTAATTAACAATTTGGTGTTCGCGGCGCATAATGTCAAGCCTTCCCGTTTAAACGGTCCGCAAATAGTTGTATGCTAAAGTTTTGGGTCATTCATGACGAACGAGGAACGGCTAAAACACTATGCTTGGTTGGAGAAATGGAAGGATGTGGATTTTGTTCGAACAAAAATTAGCGAGGCCAACATCGACCCGACAAACATTCAGGCAATCGTTCATCTATTTGAGGCCCCTTTGAGGGTGGCGACCATGCTAAATTATCCTGATCCTGAATCAGGCCTTGCGGACATGCAACTGTGGTTTGCTCGAATGCCTCATCCGATACGAAGGTATTGATTTTATTTATGCGTCAAAGGTACATCAACAAACTAAAAGACCAAATCGGTGAAGAGGTCACACTGAAAGGCTGGCTTTACAACACACGCTCTAGCGGAAAACTCGTGTTTTTGCAGCTACGCGACGGCACGGGCATTGTGCAGTGCGTTGTTTTTAAGGGCAACGACGAGGCTGTGTTTGAAAAGGCAAAGGGTCTGGGGCAGGATCTTCGATCATCGTCACGGGCACGGTAAAGGCCGATGATCGGTCGTCGATCGGCGTCGAGGTGGACGTGAAAGATGTCGAGGTATTGCAGAATGTCCACGATTATCCGATCACGCCAAAGGAACACGGCACCGAGTTTTTGATGGACCACCGCCATCTGTGGATACGGTCGAAAAAGCAGCACGCTGTTTTAAAAGTGCGGCACACGGTCATCAAGGCCGTTCGCGATTATTTCGATAATAATGGATTTACGCTAGCCGACACGCCGATCTTCACGCCCGCTGCTTGCGAAGGTACTACGACTCTGTTTGAGGTCGATTATTTTGACGACCAGAAAGCGTATCTCACTCAATCAGGCCAGCTTTATAACGAAGCGACTGCGGCGGCGTTTGGAAAGTCTTACGCATTCGGCCCGACATTCCGTGCGGAAAAGTCTAAAACCCGCCGCCATCTTACTGAATTCTGGATGGTCGAACCTGAAGTAGCCTATGCGGGCTATGAAGACATGATGGACCTGGGCGAGGGGCTGATACTCGCCATCGTCGAACGTGTCTTGGCAGACCGACCGGAAGAATTAAAAACGCTCGAACGCGATACGACCGTGCTGGAAGCGATAAACGCTCCATTTCCGCGTTTGCATTACGATGATGCCGTCAAACTTTTGCAGGAAGGCCACGCGAAGGGCGAGCTTGAGAATAATTTCGAATGGGGCGGTGATTTCGGTGCACCGGATGAAACTTATCTTTCGAACCAGTTCGGCAAACCTGTTTTCGTTCACCACTTCCCGACCGCGATCAAGGGATTTTATTTCGAGGTGGACAAGTACCGCCCCGAATGCGCCCTCGGGATCGACCTGCTCGCTCCGGAAGGTTACGGCGAAATAATCGGCGGAGGCGAACGAGCCGCGTCGCTCGATTATTTGATCGAACAACTCAAACACCACAACCTGCCGCAGGAAACTTTCGAATGGTACTTAGACCTACGCCGCTACGGCAGCGTCCCCCACGCCGGCTTCGGCATGGGAATCGAACGCACCGTCGCCTGGATGTGCGGCATCGAACACGTGCGGGAGACTATTCCGTTTCCGAGGATGTTGTATAGATTGAGGCCCTAATGCCAAATGTAGTTGTCATTGGAGGATCCAACGGAGCAGGAAAGTCAACGCTTGCTCCGGTACTATTACGCGATACTTTTGGCATTACTGAGTACGTAAATGCCGACGTTATCGCTGAAGGTTTGTCTGCATACGCGCCGGAAAACGCTGCTATTGATGCTGGCCGCGCGATGCTCGCACGCCTTGATGAACTTGCGGCCGCAGAGAAAGATTTTGCTTTTGAAACCACATTGGCTACCCGTACATACGCTAAGCGGTTGAGGTCGCTAAAGGAATTTGGCTACACGGTCTGTATAATTTATATTTGGCTGAGTAGCGAGGCCTTTGCGGTAGAGCGTGTTAAGGCAAGGGTTCTCTCTGGTGGGCACAACATCCCTGAAGGAACGATTCGTCGAAGGTATGAGCAAGGCAAGAGGTATTTCTTTGAGCTGTATCTGCCCATTGCTGATTCGTGGAAGGTTTATAATGGCGGACTCAGACCGCCGGAGTTGATTGCTCAATATTCCAAGATTGACGGCGTAGAAATATTAAAAGAACAATTATGGAAGAGAATGAAAAGCTGAAACAAAAACTAGTGGCAACGATTTTCGATATACACGGTGACAAGATTACCGAAGCATATGATCGTGCCGTTCGTGAAGCATTGATTAGGCACAAGAAGCTTGGCAACTATGTTGTGGTCGAACGAGACGGAGAAATTGTTCAGCTTCAGGGCGAAGAGATTGACGAATTACTCAAATAACGATTCGTATAAACTGGTGCCAATGTCTACTTATTCAGCCAGGATTACATGGAAGAGCGATTCGCCGGAAACTTTTACAAAGAACCGTTACTCTCGCGGCCACACGTGGGAATTTGACGGCGGCAGCAGTGTTGCCGCGTCGAGTTCGCCTCAGGTCGTGCCGAGATATTCGGTTGAAGCCGCGGTCGACCCGGAGGAAGCGTTGGTTGCGTCGGCTTCGTCGTGCCATATGCTGACGTTTTTGTATCTTGCCGCTCGTGACGGATTTAATGTCGCGTCTTACGAAGACAACGCGGTCGGCGAAATGGCAAAGACCGCTGGCGGCAAGGAGTGGATCGCAAAGATCACGCTAAGTCCGCGTATCGAATGGCTGGGCGACGCCATCCCAACCGCCGAACGGCTCGCTTCCCTTCACCACGATGCTCATGAAATGTGCTACATCGCGAATTCCATTAAATCCGAAATCGTTATTTCGTCGTAACCAGCGTGAAAAGTGAGAAAATCATTCAGACTCGCGATTTTGATGAAGATCTCGATATTTTCCTGAAGCAGGGTTATCGCCTGGACATGATCAAACCGGCCGATGCTCCTGTCGAGGCGGTTCTTTCAAGCGCGAACCACACCATAAAACTTCGATCCAGGGACCGATTGCGCGGCAGCAATACCGATTGGGTGACCGGACGTGCCGGCATGGAATATCGCGATCTGATTCCGGGCCGGCTCGGCGGC
>JABFSB010000021.1 GCA_013140875.1 Acidobacteriota bacterium | reverse complement strand
AACACAACGTCCGTGCCTTCGGTTAAGAAACTTTCCTTGTCTCGGATTTAGTTAAAGATCGCGATCTGACCTAAAAGATATTCAGTTACGCTCGCTTTATTCCCGGATGAAAAAAATACTGACGGCAAGAGGTTTCCAGGCCTTCCTCGATCTCAACCTGCTGTCGGGGATCTTTTGTCGGCCTTTTGACTCTAATTAGAATTAGAGTTATTCTAATTAAAATTTCAAGTGTTCAGGTAGATGAAAGTAAATAATATCCAGGAGTTAGGGTTGACGAAGCAGCGTGAGGTTGTGCTGCGGGTGATCCAAAATGCCGACAGCCATTTGACGGCGAACGAGGTATTTGCGGCCGCAAAGGAACTGTTGCCGAGCATTAGTTTTGCGACCGTTTACAACTCGCTTCGTTTTCTGAAAGACGCCGGGCATATTGCCGAGATCAGTTTTGGCAATGGAGCAAGTCGGTTCGATCCTGCAACCCATCGGCACGATCACGCGATCTGCACTTCGTGTGGAAAACTGGTCGATATCGAGATGGAGCATTCTGCGGCTTTGGTGGAAAAGGCGGCAAGGCTTTCGCACTTTAAGCCGGAATCGCTGGAGTTCACGTTACGCGGGCTTTGCCCGGAATGCTTTAAGAAATAGCTAGAGGCCAATATTAGTTGGAACTAATGATTTAAATTCGTTTCGAAAAAATCCAAAAACAATTTAGAGGGTAAATCAAAATGGGAAACACAGATGGCAATGGCAATGGCTCGGGCAAATGCCCGTTCACAAGCGGCGCGATAAAGTTCACGACCGAAAGCAGCCGCTCGAACCGCGACTGGTGGCCGAAGGGGTTGAATCTGAACATACTTCGGCAGCACTCCGAAAAGTCCGACCCGATGGGCGACGATTTTAATTACGCGGAGGAGTTCAAATCTCTCGACTACGCCGGGTTAAAGAAAGACCTTGCGGCGTTGATGACCGACTCGCAGGATTGGTGGCCGGCGGACTTCGGGCATTACGGGCCGCTGTTTATCCGCCTTGCGTGGCACGCGGCCGGAACCTACCGTATCCAGGACGGCCGCGGCGGCGGCGGCCGCGGACAGCAGCGTTTTGCACCGCTCAACAGTTGGCCGGACAATGTAAGCCTGGATAAAGGGCGTCGGCTCTTGTGGCCGATCAAACAGAAATACGGGCGAAAGATATCGTGGGCGGATCTTTTTATCCTCGTTGGCAATGTCGCGCTTGAGACGATGGGCTTTAAGACCTTCGGGTTTGGCGGCGGCCGCGAGGACGTGTGGGAGCCGGACCAGGACGTTTACTGGGGAGCCGAAACGACGTGGCTGGCCGGCGACATTCGTTACAAACACGGTTCGCACGGCGTTGACGGACCGGGCGTACTCGTCTCGGACGACGATGCGGAAGTACCGGAACACAGCCGCAAACTCGAAAATCCGCTGGGAGCCGTGCAGATGGGCCTGATCTACGTTAATCCGGAGGGCCCGGACGGCAACCCTGATCCGCTGCTTGCGGCGATAGACATTCGCGAAACCTTCGGCCGCATGGCCATGAACGACGAAGAAACCGTAGCGCTGATCGCGGGCGGCCACAGCTTCGGCAAGACGCACGGTGCGGCTGCGTCAGATCATGTGGCTGTCGAACCGGAAGGTGCAGGCATTGCTGCTCAGGGCTTTGGCTGGGAGAACAGCTTCGGTACCGGTAAGGGTGCGGACACGATCACAAGCGGACTTGAGGTGACCTGGACGACCACGCCTACGAAGTGGAGCAACAACTATTTCGAAAATCTATTCGGTTTCGAATGGGAACTCTCGAAAAGCCCGGCGGGTGCAAATCAGTGGGTCGCGAAAGGCGCCGAAGCGACCATACCGCACGCGCACGATCCGTCGAAGAAACTTGTTCCCACCATGTTGACGACCGACTTGTCGATGCGGCTCGATCCCGCTTACGAGAAGATCTCAAGACGCTTCCTCGAAAATCCCGACGAGTTCGCGGACGCATTCGCCCGGGCGTGGTTCAAGCTGACGCACCGTGACATGGGACCGATCGCCCGCTATCTTGGGCCTGAAGTGCCGAAGGAAGAACTGATCTGGCAGGACCCGATCCCGGCTGCAAACCAGGTAGCGATCGGCGAAGCAGATATCGATGCTCTCAAGACGAAAATCCTTGATTCGGGATTATCCGTGTCTCAGCTCGTATCCGCGGCGTGGGCCTCCGGCTCGACGTTTCGTGGTTCCGACAAGCGCGGCGGTGCCAACGGTGCGCGGGTTCGCCTTGAGCCGCAGAAGAATTGGGAAGTCAACAACCCGGCTCAGCTTTCGACCGTGCTGGAAAAGCTTGAAAGCATTCGAAAAGAGTTTGGCAAGGACGTTTCACTTGCCGACGTGATAGTGCTTGGCGGTTGCGCGGCGGTTGAAAAGGCAGCCAGGGACGCCGGCCACAATATCAAAGTTCCGTTTGCGCCGGGACGCGGCGATGCGTCGCAGGAGCAAACCGAGGTTGAGTCGTTCCGGTACCTCGAACCGCAGGCCGACGGATTCCGTAATTACAAGAAAGGCCATCACGTATCTCCGGCCGAGGAAATGCTGGTCGATAAGGCTCAGCTGCTCACCTTGACGGCGCCCGAAATGACCGCTCTCGTCGGTGGAATGCGAGTCCTCGATACAAATTACGACGGGTCGCAACACGGCGTTTTGACGAAACGACCCGGAACGTTGACCAATGACTTCTTTGTCAACCTGCTGGATATGGGCACGGTGTGGAAGGCGACCGATGATTCGGAGCAAATGTTCGAAGGCAGCGACCGCGCGACCGGTGAGGCCAAATGGACCGGCAGCCGTGTCGATCTCGTGTTCGGTTCGAATTCGGAGCTTCGTGCAATCGCCGAGGTTTACGCATGTGCGGATTCTGAAGAGAAGTTCGTGAATGACTTTGTCGCGGCGTGGGACAAGGTAATGAATCTTGACCGCTTCGATTAACATAGGCCTGATTTAGAAAATTTAGCCGCGGATGAAAGCGGATAAACTCAGATAAGAAAATCTGTGTCTATCGGCGTTCGTCAGCGGCTAATTTTCTTTGCCCCAACGCCTTACTAAATCAGCGGGCGGCTAGTGAAGACATAATACAAAATTACCCCGCTGGCGATGATTGAGCCGATAAGCAGCAAGATCAAAAGACCGATAATCCCGAAAATGAATATATAGTCGCTCGTGGTGCCTTTACCTTTCCCGGTGGCCCGCGTGCGGATGAGGTCCATGTTCTGTTTGTTCGATCTCCAGATAAAATCGAACGCGTCGCCGATGAAGGGAATAGTTCCGACAACGTAGTCTAAGCCGATGTTAAATGCCATCCGTAAAAGCGTAATTTTCGGCACGCCATATCGCACGCCCGCAAGCAGGATGTAGAACGAGGCGAACGATGTAATAGTGTCGCCGACGTTCGGTATAAGGCCGATGAGGGCATCGAGGCCAAACCGCCACCCCGTGCCAGGCACGCGAAACAGCCCGTCCAGATAATGCGACAGGTTGTCGAGCCCTTCTTCGATCTCAACTTGCGTATGCTCTTTTCGGGACATGCCCAGAATTCCACGTTTTTCTATCTCTTCCATATTTAGCCACAGAGGGCACAGAGGACGCAGAGGTTATGACGAAGAGCCGAGCACCTACTTAGCTTTTCTCGGAGATCTCTGTGTTCTCTGTGGCAAAACTCCCTCAACTATCCTCACGGAGATGATCTTATCGCCCCGGACGATCTTATCTACGACCTTCATGTCCGTTTCGTTCACTTTGCCAAAGACTGTGTAGCCGCCGTCAAGGTGAGGCTGCGGCGAGTGGGTGACGAACCATTGCGAGCCGCCGGTGTCTTTGCCGCTTAAGGCCATGCCGACGGCGCCTCGATCATAGGGCACCATGTTGACCTCGCAGCGGATCGACCAGCCGGGACCGCCATTGCCGTCGCCGCGCGGATCGCCGTCCTGCATTACGAAGTTCGGCACGACACGGTGGACTTCGAGGCCGTTGAAATAATTGGAACGTGCGAGCTTGATAAAATTGTCGACCGTTAACGGTGCGTCTTCGGGCAACAGGTCGATCGTGAACGTGCCCTTCTGCGTGGCCAATACAGCTTTGGCCGAGCCGTTTTTTCTCGCGGCGGCGCGTTTGTAATCGGTGTCGGTGTTCAGCAACTGGCCGAGCTTCGTCCCCGATATCGGAGAAAAGGGAAGAACCTGATCTCGCCGCCCTTTCCGCGCATTTTCCAAACTGGCAGCGATATTCGGAAATTCGCGCTGCAAGTCTTTGTCGCTGAGAAGTTCAAATGCCTTTCTGCGGACGAGATAGTCGGACGTGTTCAGGGCGACAAGCAAAGTTCCAACAGACTCTTTTTTATCCAGCTTGAATATCGCGTCCAGGATCGCGAGCTGCGCGTCATTCTCTCGCCTATCTGTCAGAAGCGACTTCGTAAACGCGGTCTTTAGGGCATCATAGTTCTCTTTGGTTTTGGGCTGGTCGCCAATCGGTTCTGCAGCCGCGGCACGGACTATCGGATCTGGATGCGATAGGAGAACGGTCCGCAGGTCCCGCGAGAAATTGTCCTTCTTGAAAAGAGCGAGGGCACGTAAAATGTCCGGCCACACGTAGGCAGGGGTCAGTATCTTGTTCAGCGCGGCCACCGCCTTCGGCTTGACCGAAGGATCGTTGGCAAGGTCAAGTGCCGCGATCGCGCCGAGTCCCTGGGCCGCAGCGGAGTTGACCTGCCACTTCGTGGAAGGTTCCTTACCGCGCGGCGTCACGAACACATACCCTTCACGCTCGACAATTGCGCGAATGCTGTCAACATACGAGGCTGGAGCCACGCGTGCCAGAGCGATCTCGGTTTCCGGCGAACGGTACCGGTCTGTCTCGCGCAAGGCGTTGAGGAATCGCATCGTCCGCGCATCGTTCGTTTTCGGTATCAGCCGTCCGAGCGTCGTCGCTACTTCAAGTAGTTCGTTTTTTTCAGAGAAATTTGTATTTCTTTGAGCGTTACGGGGAACCCGGTCGCTACCGCTCCCGGTTCTGACTTGGGCCAGCAGTTTTTCGCCGTGAGCCAAAAGGCGTTCGACGGCGTACGGGTCGCGGAGCGTGGCAAGCGTCCTGATCGCTGAAACGCGCACGCGAGAATCTTCGTCCTCTGTTGCCGCGTCGATCAGCATATTTAAGGCTTCTTTATCTTCGGCGGCTCCGAGTGCCCGTGCAGCATTAGCACGGGCGATTGGGTCGTCGTCGGACATCAGCATCGCACGAAGCGCCAAATTGGCGTTCTTTGCTCTCAGCCGTGCCAGAGTGTTTGCCGCGTCCGAGCGGATACGGCCATCGAGATTTGTCAGAAAAAGCGCGACTACCGTGTCGCCGCCTTCGGGACGCGCCCGTAAAGCGGCAGTCAGGCCGAGAAGCACGGTAAGCTTATTTTGTTTTTCGCGTTTTGCCGCTTCTGCCTCGAGAGTATCGAGGATAGCGTCGCCGAGGTCTATGACTTTCGGATTTTCAGATACACCCGCCGCGCGGACAGGGTTGCCGTTCGCACCGGCTATTTTACCGGCCGCTTCGACAAGGCGGGAGCGGACGGCGTCAGGCGTTTGCGGATTCTGAAGCGCCTTAAGCACTGCGTCCGCCGCCGCTAAAGATTCGATTTCGCCGAGCGCAAAAGCGGCCATCGTTTTCACTTCGACCGAGCTGTCGTTGAGGAGTGCAGCTACGGGAAACACAGCTCTTTCATCTCCTATCCGTCCGGCCGCCAGCGCGGCTCGGCATCGCACCGCCGCATTGGCGTTCGTCAATAAAGCCATGACCGGCGCCGGATTTCGCGAGTCCTCCGCTTTAACGATCTGAAGGAGTACTTCGATGGGAATCCTGGAATTCCCGATCAACGGCGAAACCAACGGCCCAGCGGATAAACGCAACGGCTGAAATAGGACTAACGCCAAGATGACGGTGAACAAAACTTTTCTCATTATTCAAAGTGTGTGGAACGGCAGATACGCGTTTCTCTTGCCAAACGGTACAATGATGCACGATTTCGTTAGTTTTGCCCGCTCGCCAACTAGATCGAATGACACAGTCCGGTCGGTAATAATTGAGGGCCGTAACTCGTCCAAATTGTTGACTTAACTTGGAATAACACGCGCTGACGCCCGGATAATTTGAACGTAGTTTAGCACAAGAAAGTAAGGTAAACTCGCCGAACAACGTTTGGTATGAAAAATGCTTCCAATGCGCAATAGGCAGAAGTGTGCCGCCTTTTTTAATAGTTCGGGAGATAAAGAGATGAAACGTTTTTCTAATGCGTTATGGTCATTTGCGGTTTTTGGGCTGATCCTTTTCGGCATCACGGCAACGGCCGATGCCCAGCGGCGGACCGAGCGTGAGGTTCGCGACGCCGTGCGGACGCTGAATTCGCAGGTCGACGATCTTCAATATGCTATCGACTTCGAGATCAAGAACAACGGCGGTGCCGATTCGTTTGAAGATGCCGAAGCGGGCTTGCGGAATTTGAAGGATAAGCTGAGCACTTTTGAAAAAAATGTGACCGCCAAACGTGAGAATCGCGACGACGTGAACGAGATCATCACGGCCGCGAAAGAAGTCGATCGGGCGGTCAGCCTGTCGAACGCAAATCGCTCGGTACAGGGCGATTGGGCCGACATAAAAAGATCGATCGAATCGCTGTCCGCCAAATACGGCGTGACCGCCAATTGGAACAGCCGCGTCTCGAACAATTCGCGTACGACTGCTATTCAGCCTCCGGTGCGTTCTACTACATCGGTAAGCGGCGGCCTCAGCGGTACTTACCGTCTCGACACGGGCCGCAGCGAGAGCGTTGCGGATATTCTGTCGGGCACCAGCGTTGCGGGCAGTCAGAAACAGGACCTTGAATCAAAGCTTGAGGCACCGGAAGAGATCGCGATACAGCTTCGCGGCAATCAGGTCACTCTTGCCTCGTCTAAAGCGGCTCCGGTGACGATAGTTGCCGACGGACGCGAAAAGACGGAAAACACCGGCGGCAAAACGGTCCGTTTGAAAGCGAGTCTTCGCGGCGATGTTCTTACGGTTTCGAGTCTCGGCGGCGAAACCGATTACACCATTACTTTTTCATCGGCCGACCGCGGCCAAACCTTGAAAGTCACGCGGCGTATCACAACGGATTATTTGAGTGAGACGATCTTTGCCGAAAGTGTTTACACAAAAACCGACGCGGTTGCCAGACTTGGCATCGACAACGGAGGCTCACCCGTCGACGACGATACGTATTCAAGCAATGATCCCGGCGATTCGAATTCGACTTACGGCAACACGCCTTCCGTGGTGACGCCACGGATCGGCGAGTTTATCGTGCCGAACGGAACTCAGGTCTCGGGCGTTTTAGAGAATCCGATCGACACCAAAGTTTCGCAAAACAACGACCGATTCCGGCTTACCGTACAGTCGCCCGATGAATTTCGCGGTGCGATCATCGAAGGCTATATCTCCGGCGTCGGACGTTCCGGACAGGTTTCCGGAAGATCTAACGTTACATTTAATTTTACAAAGATAACGCTCCGCGACGGCAAGGCATACGATTTTGCCGGAACGCTGCAAGGCATTAAGGACACGCAAGGGAAAGACGTTAAGATCGACGCCGAGGGCACCGCGAAAGGCGATAGCCAGACGAAAGAAACCGTAAAACGCGGCGGCATCGGTGCGGGTGCGGGTGCCATCATCGGCGCAATTATCGGCGGCGGCAAGGGTGCGGCGATCGGCGCGGTGATCGGCGGCGGTGCCGGAGCGGGCTCGGTGGTCGTACAGGGCCGTGACGACGTCAAGCTTCAGCAGGGTTCGGTAATTACCGTTACATCGTCTTCGCCGATCCGGCGGGATCAGCAGATAAGCGAAAATTAACTCCTAGGAAGACCACTGATAAGCGATCGAAAGATCTAATTGTTACAACGGCGAGCAACCTGGATTGCTCGTCGTTTTCTTTTTCCTTACTATCGAATCGAGCTATTCTTTTCCGGCTGATTAATCCGATGAGGCCTTTACCCGAAGAGATCGAGCAATATCGCGACCGAAAATGGCACCGTGAAGAATCACTGCGGGTCGATTCGGCCGCCGATGTCGAAGCGATGGTCGAGGATCTCGGCTTCTCGCTCGGCCTGACCGATGTACGGAAGGACCTTCCGTCGGTTTACGTCGCGGTCTGCGGACGCCGCGATGCGCACATGCCGAAGAACGTACAAAAGGATTATGAAGCAAGCCGCGCCTGGGTCCTGAAAGACGAGGTTATCGCCCGCGGCAAGGTTTATTATTCAAAACTTGTAAAGGGAAACTCGATGTTTCTGGCCCCGCGGATGATACCGGTTTTCAACGCCATCTGGGGTGTGTCGAAAAAGGCTGAAAAGGATGAACTTTCCGACAATGCCCGCAAGGTATTGAAGGTCCTGCGAAAGGAATGGGAAATGGCCACAAGCGATCTGCGGGCCGCGTGCGGCTTCAAGGAAAAAACCGATCTGACGAAGGCGGTGGACGAACTTCAAAAAAAGATGAAGGTGGTCCCGCTGGAGGTGGTTTACATTCCGAAATTCACCTACATCTGGACGCTTGCCGAAGCCCGTTTTCCCAAAGAGCTTGAGATAAAAATGCCCCGCGACGAGGCGGTCCGCGAACTGGCCCGTTGTTATATGTCGATGTGCGGCATGACGCTGCTGGGCGATCTGTCGCGAGCGTTCGGATTCTACAGATGGGAATCGGGCCGGGCCAATCATCAGCTCGTCGATGAAGGTTTCGCCGAACGACTCGGTACCGGAATCTATAAACTTGTCACGATGTAGCCCGCCTGAGGTCGGCCAAAACTTCAACCATTACTCTACTTTTTGTCACATAAACACCACATTCTGAACATTTTATTTGGATTTGCCGCATACTTGTGGTACAAGAAAAGGCTAGTTCACCCTTCCACGAAAAACAATTGAGGAGACATCCAATGACAGCTACCCAATCTATAAGTGTGCGGAGGATCAGTAAACATTGCGCCGGCTTCCCAGGGAAAAGGTCGCTGTTTTCACTATTCTGCCTGTTTCTTTTGTGCGGAGCCGCGCAGGCGCAAAGTTCGCTTGAGATGTTTGCGAACAGTTATACCGGAACGCCTCCGAACGGCCCCGCTCAAACGCAGACCATTCAATTACTGGCTGATCCGGCTCCCGGCTCACCGCCGAGCAGTGTTGTGAACGTGACCGCCACCATTTCGAACCAGCAGTACACAGGCGTCGGAACCGGGCCGGGAAGTCCGGTGGTTATGTTCGGCGGACGCAGGGCGGACGGCACGACGACGATCAATACCACGCCGATCTTCGACGAGATGAATTCCGTCGGCTCTCCGGCGGACCTTCAATTCTCCAGCCTTTCGAGCGGCGCGGCCTCGGGAATTGTGGTCGCCGACAATCATGCGTTTGCGATCTATAGTTCGATCCAGCATTGGGAAGGACTGAGCGTTCCCGCGACGAACAGCCGCGTCTACGTAGCGGATCTTACGATCAGCTTTAGTGCGCCCGTTACTAATCCTTATCTTCATTTTGTCGGGATGGGCGGATTCGTCGGCCTGTTGGGTTATGCCACCGAGTTAGACCTGACCACGCCCGCGCTGACCATGACGAAACTGCAGGGCAATAATACGCTTGTCCTCGCGGGAAACCAGATCAACAATGCCAACGCGACCGGGATTTTGACCGATTGCAACAATGAAACCGCGGGATGCGGAACGATCAGGGTCAATGGCACGAACATTTCGACGATCGCGTTTCAGGTATTTATCCGGGGCGACGGCGGCACCGCGACCTGGAGCGGCCCCAATCGCAACGAAGGCGATTTCTGGATGATGGGCGTATCGCTGGCGTCGGCGCCGACCGCGGCCGATGTAACGCTGGCCGGCCGGGTAACCTCCGCCAACGGCCGGGGCATCGGCAAAGCCCGCCTAACGCTGACCGACGAAGCCGGACAACGGTTTTCCGCAACCACCAACCCTTTCGGATACTACCGATTCGAAGGCATCGAAGCCGGACAAGCGGTAGTCGTCGGCATCTCATCAAAACGACACATATTCAGTGATCCAGTCCGCATTATCTCACTCGGCGACAACGCGTTCGACGTAAACTTTGTGGCTGACAACTGAGGCAAATCTTAGTGACGGCAGGCGTCATTCGGGGCTGGCTGAAAGGCCGGCCTCTTTTCGGTTCCGCCGTCCCCTATTCTTTTTATTCGCCGCCGTTTCCTGTATTCTAAATAGTTGAAACACAAGCGGTCCGGAGATGATATGAGCGTAGAAGTTGTAATGCCGCAGATGGGCGAGTCGATAACCGAGGGAACGGTGTCGAAGTGGCTGAAGGCCGTCGGCGATAAGATCGAAAAGGACGAAGCGATCCTTGAGATATCGACCGACAAGGTCGATGCCGAGGTGCCGAGCCCCGGAGCGGGAGTGCTGCTGGAAATCAGGCATCAGGAAGGTGAAACGGTTGAGGTCGGTACGGTTGTGGCCGTAATAGGACAGGAGGGAGAAGAAGCGGCACCTCGAGAGCCACACACTTGGATGGACGAGTCGGAGAGTAGAGCTTCATCTTCACAAGCATCGGTTCCGGCTGAGGCGGCGACTCCGGCGGAAGTTCCAACTCCTGAGATTCTAACCAAAGAAGTGTCGGCTTTAGATAAAAGTACTTCCGCATCGGCGACAGATTCATCGTCAGAGCCGCCGACCGAGGTCGTGATGCCGCAAATGGGCGAATCGATAACCGAGGGAACGGTTTCGAAATGGCTGAAATCGGTCGGTGCCAGGATCGAAAAAGACGAACCGCTGCTTGAAATTTCCACCGATAAGGTCGATGCCGAAGTGCCGTCGCCGGCGGCCGGAACGCTGCTTGAGATAAAGGTGAATGAAGGCGAAACGGTCGAGGTCGGTTCGGTCGTTGCTTTGGTCGGCGCGGAAGGTGCGTCGGTGGCCTCAAGTCCAAAGTCCCAAACTCCAAGTCAGGATTCGGCGGCGGCACCCGTTGCGGAAGTTCCGCAATCAGCACCGGTTCAGGCGAAAGCTGCTTCCGCCGCATCAGGCGGTAACGGCGTTGGGAACGGCTCGCCAACGGTTGACGAACTGCGAAGAACAAAGTCCAGTCCGTTGGTTCGCAGTATCGCTAA
>JABFSB010000247.1 GCA_013140875.1 Acidobacteriota bacterium | reverse complement strand
CGTCCCGAAAACGGTTTTGATATGGCAAAAAACGCATCCGGAGTCGGCCGAAAACCTTTACCTGCCGATGCTGCTGCTTCTGGGCGGCTATTTGTTGACGCAGTTCTTTGAGCACACGATCGCCCCTCATTTTCATTTGGGCGAGGAAGTGGACTCGCAGGAATTGATCTCAACCCGTTCAGCATATTCCGGCGTGGGCGGGTTGCTCATCCACACGTTCTTTGACGGTGTTTCGATAGCTGCAGCTTCCCAAATCGATGTCCGGGTCGGGCTGTTGGTGTTCGTCGCGGTGTTCCTGCACAAGTTTCCGGAAGGTTTCACGATCGGATCGATGATCGTCGCGGCGGGAAAAGGACGGCGGGAGGTGTTGATTGCGACGACGCTGATCGGGGCGACAACGCTCGTCGGCGTACTTGTATTCTATTTCGTCGGGACCAATCTCGGTTTTACGGTCGCATATGCCCTTCCACTGGCCAGCGGCGTGACTTTGTACGTGGCCGCCAGTGATCTGATACCTGAAGTGAACCACCATGGCGGCAAAAAACCGCTGGTTTCCCTCTCGGTTTTTGCCGGGGTCGCGTTGTTCTTTGCCGTCCATTTCGCCGTCCACCAATTTATGGACCATTAGTAAAAAACATTTGCAACAAATCCGGTTCTATTTCGTTATTAACTTGCGGAGGTAGATTAGAACAATGCGTGAACCACTTTTGGCGGGAATTTTGAGTCTCTTGATCCCGGGTATTGGACAAATTTACAACGGCAGAATACTCATCGGTATTATATGGTTAGTTTTGACCGGAGTTTCGTGGATCGGATCCGCGGGGCTTTTGGGTTGGGTCGTCCATCTGATCGCGGCATGGTGTGCTTATAGCTATGCCAAGGACAATCCGGTCCGCAGTTAGAACTTCTTCGCACAATCCTCCTTTAGCCCGGCGATAAAGCGAACGCCGGGCTTTTTTTGTTCCGGCAAAATCAAGTAAACTGGGTTTTTGCGTAAAACAGGAGCAAACAGACTCAGCATCTTCACTACTTAACCTTTATGGTAAAAGAGGGTTTTCCATTTGTGATCACTCCGATGGTCGCGGCCATGATCTTCGCTTTTTTCGGTATCTGGATCGTCGCGGGTCTTTTGGCGGTCCTCGCCGCCTTCATGGCATATTTTTTTCGCGACCCATACCGGCAGGTGCCGGATGAGCCTGGGATCGTGGTTTCGGCGGCCGACGGGCGCGTCACCCGCGTAGATGAAAATGTAGACGGCAAAACGATAAGTGTCTTCCTTTCACCGCTGGATGTTCACATCAATCGCGCGCCGATAGCCGGTACGATCACGAACGTCGAATACATTCGCGGCAAAAAAGCTCCCGCGACAAGCAACGAAGCTAGTTTTACGAACGAGCGAAATTCAATTACCATCCAGAATGACGGGATGACCGTGGTTTGCACCCAAATAGCGGGCATTGTTGCAAGACGGATAGTTTGCTGGCCAAAGCCGGGAGCTAAACTGGCTCTTGGTGAAAAATATGGCCTGATAAAATTCGGTTCCCGCACGGATGTCTTGCTGCCCTCGAGTGCCCGAGTCGCGGTGAAGGTCGGCGACCGCGTTGTCGGAGGCGAAACGATCATCGCCCGCTTCGAATAAAATAAGCCGCTTATGGAAGGCGAAGAAAATAAGCAAGTCCACAAGGGCATTAAAAAAGGACTCTACGTTATCCCAACGGCTTTCACGGCGGCCAATGTCGGCATGGGCTTTCTCGCGGTCATTTATTCGATCCGCGGTTTTCAGATCGTCGCAAGCAATCCCGAGGGTGCGTCCGGCTATTTCAACTACGCCGCCGTTGCGATCGGTCTCGCTATCTTGTTCGACACTCTCGACGGGCGCGTTGCCCGCATGACCAAAACAGCGACCGAGATCGGCGTGCAGTTCGATTCGCTTGCCGACGTTCTCACCTTTGGCATCGCGCCGATCGCACTTATCTTTAGCTGGGGGATCGCATCCATATATCCCGAACACAGTTCGCCGTATGCGCTTGGCGTATTTCTGCTATTTATGTATCTGATGTGCGGGGCGTTCCGGCTGGCGCGATTCAACCTGCAATCGACGCGGCCGAGAGTTCTGGCCGAAGGCACACCGAAGATAGACAAAAAGAATTTCGTCGGCCTGCCGATCCCGCCGGCCGCGGGTCTTATGGCTTCGATCGTTCACTTTGCGCCGATGCCGCTCAGCTATTA
Organism: Acidobacteriota bacterium; assembly: GCA_013140875.1. Taxonomy (GTDB): domain Bacteria; phylum Acidobacteriota; class Blastocatellia; order Pyrinomonadales; family Pyrinomonadaceae; genus OLB17. The sequence goes on along the minus strand of JABFSB010000247.1, from coordinate 1,298 downwards.
CGGTGAAGGCACCGGCAAATTCTATGCGTCGCTGATAATGATCCTTATCGCCTGCCTCGGTGTCCTTATGGTCAGCACGCTGCGTTATTCAAGCATGAAAACCGTTGGGAGCGGCCGCCGCAACTTATATTTGGTGCTGGTTATTGCCGCGATCGGCATGCTGATGTGGCTGTATTCGAACTACGTCCTGCTCATCCTTTCCGTCGGCTACGTTTCGCACGGGATAGTGTGGTACGTTGTCAGTCACCTTCGCTCCCGTCCGGCAAAGGTCGACGCCGAAGCCTAACCTTCCTGATCCGTTAAACACCTCCAGTTAATAAAATTCCTCGCAATCCGGGTTAGCCGGCGTTCCCCCAGGCCCTACCTAATTGCCGGCCGTACCAGGAAACCGCCCTCGAAAGGTTCGGTCAATTTGACCGATTGAATGGATTCCAACGTTCGTCCTGACCGAACAAAATTGGCCTCATAATTACCTAAACAAAGTACGCACACTACTTAGCTGGTTGGCACAAGCATTGCCAAACCAACGGTGTCGTCGATCTTTGTCGACTGCGGAACCGATTCGTCCCGCGAACCACAAAAGCAAAGGATTATTAATATGGGCACCTCAACTTCAAACAATTTTTCGATTCCCGGCCGCTGGGTCGCGTCTTTGCTTGTTTTTTCGTTTGTGCTAACGAACGGCATCGGCATTCAGGTGCTGGCGCAGGGCAAAACGCTTGGCGGCCGTATGCGGTCTGGCGAGGTAACGGTCGAAAATGGCGGCGTCACGCCGGTCGGCGATCTCGGTCAAAGCCAGCCGAATGTTGAAATGTTACGCGGCGGCAAGATTGCTCCCGATCTTGAGGAAGCCTTGACCAGCGTTTCAAACGGCATGCAGCGGGACGAAGCCCAGACTTTTATCATCGAGCTTAGGTCGAATCCAACGGCGACTGGAAATGGCGAGAGCGGAAGGGTAGCGGCTGAACAATCAGCGAACGCATTGAACCCAGTCATCCAGAGCGAAGCGATCGCGGGCCGCCCGGTAGAACAGGAAACTGCATCTACCCCAACGGCAAGGGACGGCATCCTGATAACCGGAAAACCGGGAACGATCAAGGTTGGCCCGACCACCGCTACCACTGATACAAACACGAACACGGACACGGACACAGTCGACCAGAACGAAGAGATCGCGGGCCGTCCGGTAGTCCAGGAAACTGCACCTACCCAGTCGGCAAGGGACGGCATCCTGATAACCGGAAAACCGGGAACGATCAAAGTTGGCCCGACAACCACAACAACCATCACAAATACCG
>JABFSB010000014.1 GCA_013140875.1 Acidobacteriota bacterium | reverse complement strand
CTAAATTCTCGATGACGGTTTAGCAATTGCCGGAAGAAGCGCCTGTACGAATCGGCTAACGTGCTCGACCGTATTGCCGTTCTCGATCGAGGCCTCAACCTCACGGACTATCGCCGACCCTACGACAGCCGCGTCGGCATATCGCCAAACATCCTCAATCTGATCGGCGGTAGAGATGCCAAAGCCGACGGCGATCGGAAGATCGGTCAGGCTGCGGGCGCGTTGAACCAATGCCTCAGCCGCACTGCTCGTTTCGCTCCGGGCCCCCGTCACTCCTGCTCTTGACACCGCATAGACGAATCCGCTCGCGTTTGAACAGATCGACCGCAGCCGCTCGTCGCTCGTAGTCGGAGCGATCAGCGAAATGAGGTCAAGGTTGCGTCCGCGCAGTAAAACGGCTATCTCTTCTGCGTCTTCATCGACCGCGTCGGTTACGAGGACGCCGTCAACGCCGGCCTCTGCGGCCTCGGTCGCCAAACGATTCATTCCGTAACGGTAGAGCGGGTTAAGGTAGCTGAACAGAACGATCGGCACATCGGTACGTTCCCGGACACTGCGAACCATTGCAAAAATTTCGTTCAGATTCACGCCGCATTCAAGGGCTCGCATCGACGAAGCCTGGATCGTCGGTCCGTCCGCCATCGGGTCGGAAAAGGGTACCCCGAGCTCAATTATATCCGCGCCGTTTTCAGCGAGCGCCAAAACGATTTCTTTCGAGATCTCAAGGTTAGGATCGCCCGCCGAGACGAAGGGAATAAAACCCTTCCGGCCTTCGTTCCTTAAAAAATCAAATCTTTTTGCGATCCTGCTCATTTTTGCTTCAGAGAAAAAACTATCAACTAATAACTATCCACTATCCACTATCCGCTATCCACTGAAGGCCTAGCCATGTGGGTTAAGCGCAAGCCACACTCCCTACCGGTCGTGTTTCTGCCGGATGATTTCGGCAACGGTATTTACATCTTTGTCGCCCCGACCGGAAAGGTTAACGACGATTACGGAATCTCGCGGCATTTCTCCGGCGATTTTTAGCACGTGTGCAATTGCATGCGAAGATTCGAGCGCGGGGATTATGCCTTCGGTTTCGGATAAAGTTTGAAACGCGGACAACGCCTCATCGTCCGATGCCGACACATATTCGACGCGGTTTTCGTCGTGTAAAAAAGCGTGTTCAGGGCCGATGGACGCGTAGTCCAGACCGGCGGAAACGGAGTGCGTCAATGCGATCTGCCCGGCCTGGTCTTGCAGTAAATAACTTTTCGTACCCTGCAAAATTCCAACGGCAGCGTCCGACATAAACCGCGCCGCGTGCTCGCCCAAGGCACTGCCGCGGCCGCCGGCTTCGACACCGATCATGCGAATGCTGGAATCGTTCAGGAACTCGTGAAATAACCCGATGGAATTCGATCCGCCGCCGACGCAGGCGATCAGCAGATCGGGCAACCGGCCCTCTTTTTCGATTATTTGTTCGCGTGTTTCGCGGCCGATGACACTTTGAAAATCACGTACCATCAGCGGATATGGATGCGGGCCGAGCGCGGAGCCGAGCAAATAATAAGTCGTTTCGACGTTCGTGACCCAATCGCGAAGCGCTTCGTTTATGGCGTCTTTAAGGGTTCGCGAACCCGAATCCACGCCGCGAACCTCGGCGCCGAGCAGCCGCATTCGAAAAACGTTCAGTTCCTGTCGCCGCATGTCCTCGGTGCCCATATAGATCACGCACTCCAGGCCGAATCGCGCACACACAGTGGCGGTCGCCACGCCGTGCTGACCGGCACCGGTTTCGGCGATGATCCGCTTTTTGCCCATTCGGCGGGCGAGTGAAATTTGCCCGACGCAGTTGTTTATCTTGTGTGCGCCGGTGTGATTCAGGTCTTCTCGCTTAAGATAAATTCGAGCTCCGCCCAGTTTTTCCGTCAGGCGTTCGGCAAAATAAAGTGGCGTAGGGCGGCCGACAAAATCCCTGAGAAGCTGTTCGAACTCGGCCCGAAACGCGGAATCATCACGATAGCCAAAATACGTTTCGCTCAAACAATCAAGCGGTGCGACGAGAGTCTCGGGCACGTACCGTCCGCCATAGTCTCCCCAAAATCCGCGTTCGTTTGGTTCGTATTTATTCATGCGTTCTTCGCGTTCTTGATGAACGCTTCGACCAATTTTGGGTCTTTCTTTCCTGGCGACGATTCGACGCCGCTTGCCACATCAACAGCGTAAGGTCGAGCAGTTCTTACAGCATCGGCCACATTGTCCGGCGTTAAACCCCCGGCAAGGTAGGTCTTGTTTATTCGACCTATCAGCGATCGGGCCACAGCCCAGTCGAATTGCATTCCTGTTCCACCTCTCGAAACCGGCGAATACGAATCCAGCAATACGCCATCGACAGGAAATTTCACCACCTCGGACTCATCGAAGTCGGGGCCGACGCGAAATGCTTTGATGATGATGGCATCCGTCTTAGTGCGCAACGCGTGCACAAAGTCGATGTCTTCGTCTCCGTGAAGTTGAAGGATGTCGAGTTCGGCGATTCCTTCTGCATCGACGATTTCATCTAGCTGGTGATTTACAAACACCCCGGCCTTCAAGACATTCGACTGAAGGCGCTCAACTATGGACTCGGCATAACCTTCATCGACGTATCGCCTGCTACCTTTGTAGAAATTGAAGCCCAGAATGTCCGCTCCGCATTCCACCGCATTCCGCGCGTCAGCCAAGCTTGTAATCCCGCAGATCTTGACCTTAACCATTTTCGACCTCCCGCTTTTCATCTCGCAGGCGGGTCACGAGGTACCAGACGATAAAAATATTCAGCGCGAGAACGCCGATACGGACGAAAGTAAACCGTTCGTATAGCTCGTACAGTTCCAATGGAATGAAAAAAGACGTTGCGACGGCCGTCAGATATTCGGCCCAGCGTTTTTGCAGCCACAGGCCGACACCTTCGGTGAGTAGAAGGCCGGAGTACGCGAACGCAACAATGCTAAAGGTTGCAAGCTGAGTGTTGCCGACGCCTTCGAGCTTATGCAGCATGCTTTCAACGAACTTGTTCGCCGTGTCGATGCCGTGCCGAGTTACAAAATCATTCGCCCATTCATGAACATCTCGCCCTAAAAGCGTAAGAAGCTTTATGCCAACCGCGATAAGCACGGCCGCCTTTACGAATTTCATCACCGAGATGAAATGGATGGTCCATGTTCGCTCTCGCGGAGTTTGGTTCTTATATCTTAAATGCGGCTTGTTCAAACCCAATTCTCCAAAGTTGTTTGCGGATCGCCCGACCGCATTAGCGTTTCGCCGATCAGGAATCCGGAGTAGCCGAGTTCCTGAAGCTCTAGTAACTCGTCACGATGCGTTAGCCCGCTTTCGGCAATCAGGATCGTGTCTGAAGGAGCCAGTCGGCCTAGTCGTTTCGAAACATCGAGCGACACGTCAAAAGTGCTTAAGTTTCGGTTGTTTACACCTATAATCCTGCTCCCGATCGCAACCGCGGCACTGAGTTCTCGTTCATCGTGGACTTCAACCAACACATCAAGACATAGATCATAAGC
>JABFSB010000004.1 GCA_013140875.1 Acidobacteriota bacterium | reverse complement strand
AAGACCATTATCAACGCCTGTTTCGAGCAAACCGGCATCGTCCCGAAACATTCAGCCGAAACCACTTTTCGTTTCGATCTAAAGGAGAAAATCATGAACAACTTACGCGGTTTTTTAATCGGTTCTTTTGCTTTGCTTTTGGCCCTGCAGCTTGCGGCCGTGTCATCGGTATCGGCCCAGGATATCGATCGCGAGGCCGAACGCCAGCGTGTCTCGGCGGTTGTCGATTCAAAAGGCAACCCGGAAGAATTTCGACAGGAAATGTCGAATTATCTGTCGGAGATGGAAGGTGTTCTCGTCAGGTTTCAAAAGTTTCCTGCGGTCAGCAGCCAGTTCGGCAAAGACGGTCTCGACCCGATTGCGGCATTGCGGCACGCGAGAACAAATCTTGCCGACAGCTCCGTTGAAGATTTGGTAAAAATGCGGGCCGTTTACGCTAAGTTTCCGGGCTGGCGCGATGCTCCTCGTTCGCTCAATTCCATCGTCGAGAGGCTGGAGCAAAACCGCAAAACCGCCGGCAAATCGGGCGGCGGCGGAATTGACAACGTAATAACACCCGACGCCTGCCCCGACCTGTCAGGCACCCCGAGCTTTGCGGACATCGCCATAACGGAAGGGTTTCTGATAGCCGCCGAGGCTGTGATGGAAGGGTTTCCGACCGACGGATTAACAATTCTCGCCCGTTTGATCCCGATAGCCGCCAGGGCCGCATTGCAGGCGTCGCTGTTAGCAGAAAACACTTTGAGAAGTCAATATGACGATTGTCACGGACTGAGCTCAACGGATGTTCAGGGAATTGTAGACGGAGCGAAAACGGAAATTGTCAACAATGATAATTCCAATAGAGATACTTTCCTGAATAGTCTTTCGAGCAGCACGACATCGATAAACAACAACGTCACAAACTCGAAAAATGAAGTGATCAACAACGACAACAGCAATAAGACGATGATCACGACGGCGATCACCAATGCTCAGACCTCGATCAACAACACAAGCACTGGCAATACGACGACGATCACCACGGCCATAACAAATGCCCAGAACACGATCGTCAATAACGACAACTCAAACAAGACGATGATCGTCAACAACGATAATTCCAACGCGTTGACCTTGAATACAAACCTGACCAACGCCAAGAACATGATTATCGCCAATGACAATACGAACACCACGAATATAGTCAACAACGACAATACCAACCGGACGCTGATCATTAACAATGATAATTCCAACACGACTGCCCTGAACGATTTAATTCTGCGTTCGCAGATCGAGGCCGATCTGGCGACCGAAAGCAACAGTGTCAAAGTCGGCTGGTATATGACGCCCACGGCAAACGGCGGCAAATTGGATTTAGTTCAGCAGATCGTCACGCTGACGCTGTCGAACATTGTTGCTGCCGGCGGCAGCATCGGCAACGCACAAATGTTCCTCGACCGGGCAAATGCCGATAAGGCCGCGGGAAACTTCAAGTCGGCCTACGACAATTATCGGAAAGCCTATAAAGCGGCGGTAAATTAAAGACTCCGCGTCCGGCTCTCTCGCGTTCCTCAGCGTTGAAAAAATCTGAACAAATTTTCAACGCTGAGGGCACTGAAGACGACGCGGAGAGCGGAGAGAAAAGTCCATTCCGCGCGGACCCACAATCCCTCCTCGTTTCAAGCTTCGCCCAGATACGATAGACTTGTCACATATGTTTCGGAGAGTCTATCTCGATAACTCTGCCACGACGCCGGTCGACCCTGACGTGCTGGCGGCGATGATGCCGTATCTGACCGACAAATTCGGCAACGCATCGAGCATTCATTTTTTTGGGCAGGAAACTAAAGCGGCGATCGACAAGGCGCGGCATCAGGTGGCGGCGTTGATAAATTCCCGTCCGAACGAGATCGTGTTTACCTCGGGCGGGACCGAGGCGAATAATCTCGCCGTTCGCGGTTTGCTGGAACGGAACGCGGACACTCTTGCCCGCATGAGCGTCGCTTCGACGCGAAGCGGCACGAATCCCGAGTCTTCTTCAATTGGCATTAACGATTTCGTAGGAAGAACCGGCGATGTGGGCAAGAGTGTCCGCGCTCCGCACATCATCACGTCGGCGATCGAGCATCCGGCCGTAAAGAGTGTCTGCGAGGATCTTGAGAAACAGGGCTTTTCGGTTACTTATCTTCCGGTGTACGACGATGGCTTGGTTCGGGTTGAAGATGTAAAAAATGCCGTGCGGGATGAGACGATACTGATCTCAGTGATGTTTGCGAACAACGAGATCGGGACCATCCAGCCTGTCCATGACATAGGCCGAATGGTCCGCGATCTAAGGGGTGAGGGGAAAAAGATCTGGTTTCATACCGACGCTGTGCAGGCCGCAGGAAAAGTGGGCGTCGATGTGGAAGAAATTGGCTGCGACCTGCTGTCGGTTTCGGCACACAAGATCAACGCGCCGAAGGGTGTGGGGGCACTTTACATCAGACGTGGTGTCCGTCTTCATTCGCAAAATATCGGCGGGCGCCAGGAACGCGGCGTGCGCGGGGGCACGGAATCCGTTCCGTTGATAGCGGCCTTTGGTACGGCATGTGAAATTGCCAAAGACCGGCTGGGATCGGAATCGCTGCGGCTGACGGCGATGCGGGACAGATTCGAGAACGCAGTACTTGAAAATATCCCTGATTCGTCCGTCAATGGCGCCGTCGACCGGCGCCTGCCGAATATTTCAAATATCTCGTTCCGATCCATCGAGGGCGAAGGCCTGCTGATCAATCTGGATATGCAGGGAATCGCCGTTTCAACCGGTTCCGCCTGCTCGTCCGGCTCGCTCGAACCGTCGCCCGTTATCCGGGCCCTTGGTAAAGAAGACGAACTCGCCCGCGGTGCGATCAGGTTCAGTTTCGGAACGATCAATTCCGAAGCTGATGTCGACCGCGTTCTCGAAGTGCTGCCGGGTTCGATCGACAGCCTTAGAAACCTCTCGCCAAAAAACCGATAGTCTGCCTTAAACGCTGCGGTGGATCGCGTCGCCGGCGTATGGCAGCCAGGTCGTGAAATTTCTCGCTACCATAGACTGAAACATCTCGACCGGAAGTTCCTCGCCAAACTCGCTGCTTTCCAGCAATCGGACCTCGTCTATCGAGATCATGACGATTGCGGCCGGGATCTCTTTTTTCTCCCATTCAGCGATCGCCGTATACATTTCAGGCCCGAGGACGGCCGTATCGACTGATTTCGAAAGGATCGAGTTTGCTATGTTTGACACGTAACTCATCTCTACCGCCTGACGTAAATTCTTTAGGTAAAAAGGCCCGTCGATCGCTCGACGGGCTTGAGGTCCAAGGACGACATCTACCCAAGGCTTGTGAGCTTTGAAAAAACTAGTCCGAGATAAGAAGGCCGTCCCTTTGAGCGGTGCAGCCGGTTCCGATCGCGTCGGAGATAAGAAGTCCGGTGAAGTCGCTGGCTATGATGCCGGTGAATCCGCCGACCACGATTCCACTCAAAATCTTGCCGATTCTTGTCTTGCCGGTGCTTGCCGTGCAGACATTGCTTTCTG
>JABFSB010000132.1 GCA_013140875.1 Acidobacteriota bacterium | reverse complement strand
GTTTTCTATCAATTGAAGACGGATCTCGGCGGTGAGGTCGCTGAAACCACACTTGCTTACACCCGCACGATAGCCCAGGCGAGCATTACGAACGGCGATACGACACTTACGCTGAATGGTGCAACGCCGCTTGCCGATCGGTTTACAGCGTCGGATGTCGGCAGGCGGGTGGAGATCGCAGGAAAGCTTGATTCATGGATCGTGGAGGTCACCGATGCTTTTAATGCGGAAACCAACGACGATGCGACGGCGACGGCTACGGATGAAGCACTGATCGTTCGTCATGCGATCGACGGAATCCTGCGGGCCGTAGAGATCCATTGGACAACCGAGTCTCTCTTTGGTCAGGATCTTGCCCCATTCGACGCCTATCCGCCGCCTTCGAATCTCGCTTATGCGGGGATACTCAACGATACGCTTTTCGTCGAGGACACGAACGGGATCATCTATGTCGGTGTGCCGGCATACATCGGTTCATTCCCGCCGAAACAGACGCTTTTTCCGACCGAATCCGCCACGCTCTACCTTGACGGTTCGGATGGTGTGTACTGGAGATTTTCACGTAATACGTTATGCGTTTTAACGTACATTGGCGGTCCGAGACCGCTAGAATTACAGCAAATTTGGAAAAATACCGGAGTATTATTCCCGCAGAATGCCGCGATCGGCATGGGTGGACGCGTGATCGCATGGTCGGGCAAGCCGGTGCGTCTCGGTTCGGGCCGCGAGCCTGATGTAGAGTTCGCTTACCCGGTCTATAAGGATTTTGAAGGTTGGAGCAATCAAACGCAGGCGAGACCTGTGATAGCTGCCTTTGATACGGATAACCAGCTTGAGATCTGGGCTTATGACAAAAAGATCATGGCCTACCATGTTCCGAGTGGTCAGTGGTGCCCGCCGATAAACGTGACCGGAATGATCGGTCTCGCCGATAACCTTATATCTTCGACGATCATCGGCGGGAAGCTTTATTTTGCCACCAACTCCGGAACAAACCTTATTCTTCATGGTTTCGATCAGGGCAATGCGATGGTCGCGAAGATCCGTACGCTTGATGTGAGGTCGAAGGCTAAGACGGACACGATAAGCGAGATCGAAGTTATCGCCCGAGTGGATAACACGCAGTCGATACAGATCAAGGTTTGTAAGAACTTCAATGAAGCGGCCCTTGAGAATGTCGATACCTACCTTCCGACCGCATTACCGATACGTCAAACCATTCTTCGCCGTCCGAATATACTTGCCGCAAAGCAGCACGCGATCGATATCACCATCACATCGACCGGTAAGGATGCCGGTATCGAGCTAGTTGAAACCAGCGGCGAATCATCGTCCGTCTTTGTGCCGTAACGCATGGAAAATAACCAGGAGTTTAAGCCTCATGTAGCCGGAAGGTACGAGCAATGGCTTTTGGGCCGTGCAGATGCCAAGACGCGCGAAGCGTTCGACGCATTCACGATGGCCTTGCAATCAGGTGAGATCCCTCTGCCGTCGACCGCTCCGAGCAACCCCGCCCGATCCGGCGGGGTGAACTACGCTCCAAACTCGGACTTTCGATACTCTGACATGGCGTACACAGTTCCGGGCACACTTCCCGGAACTGCAGGCGATACGAACCATGAATGTTTTGGCTTTTTCAGACAACAGGAGTTGGTAGATCTGACGCTAGATGCCGCCCATGCTCTCAAGGGTTCGGGCCATTCGCTTTATGCCGCAAATGAAGGCGCCGACGCCAAGATACCGATCTGGGACCGTACAAACGGACAGCTTGTGTGGGGAGCAGCCGCGGCACCCGGATACGATATCGCTCTTCAGCTTCGCAACAATCACATCAAGCCCGGCGAACTCTGGTACATCCATTTCATTCTCGGTGCTATGACCGCCGACCTCGTTCCATCCGATCTCGAAATGTACTGCGGGATCTGGCATAAGACCGCAAGCGAGGAAGGATGGATAGAAGGATCGAATTTCGTTCTCGATCACGAGATTGTCGGGATCAAAGGCACAAAAGAATTGAATTATATGGTTGTTGCCGTCAATGATAGCGGCAACACCTTGTATTCACAGATCTTGAATGTGACCGATGCTCCGGATGGCTTCGATACCGCGAATGATTTGCCCGGAAACTCGATTAGTTATCCGCGTGTCACCTACAACAGTGCCCAGAGCGGTGGATTCATTCAGTTTAAGATCTATCGCGAAGATGTAGCGGCCGGAAACTTCTGGCAGGTTGCGGACATCCGCGGAACGAACAATTTTGTTTTCGATGATTTCGGGGCTCGTGTAAATATGACGCCTCAACCCGCCCTGCCGACGCCGGCGGTCGAGAACGAGCAAGCATTGGCATACTCGCGCGGCCTGGATGTCGGTGCCCAGGGTTCATCATTGATCGTTAACCAGTTCACGCTTCGGATCCCGGCGAACTACAACCTGAGCGACACATTGCCTTTCTCGCAATGGCTGCGTTTTGGGTTTACGCGAACGACTGCAGTTAATCGGCAAATCAGGCTCGACAAGATATATCTCGGGCCGACATATAATCTTTGGTCGGACTCTACATTCGATCCAACAGACGCTCAGTCATCAACCTCCGAGACCAGCGGGACACCGATCGGTGGCGGTGGTATTCCGCAAGACCCTCCGCCGCCTGGTGGTGGTGGATGTCTTCGCTTCGATACTCCGGTTTGGCGTGTAGATCTTGATGGGGAGGTCGAGCGGACTCCACAGGGAATGATCAGATGGGGAGATGGTTTGGTCAGTGATCTCCGAGGAAAGAATGTTGTTCGACAGCCGATCCCGGGTTCCGCTCGGTTTCTTTATCGACTTGAGTTCGAGAATGGAGTTTGGTTCTTTTGCTCGAAGACGCATCAGATGCCAGCGGGTGCGAATGGCGAAGGCCGCCGAGTCGCCTTGTTGTCAAAGGTCGGAGATACCGTCTGGGGCAGAACGAATGGTGTCGACGGACCGGTGAAGCTGGTAAAGAAGACATCCCATGTTTTCAAGGAAGAGCAGGCCATAGGCACATTCAATTTGACCGGGCCAATGAAGATAGAGAATCGGCGATATCTTGCAGGTCATTCGATCGATGATGATTCGGCGATATGGCACTATAACCGCAAGCCTGACTCCGGGTGGGAATTCTAAGCAAATGGCTAAGTATCCGAAAGATCTGATCGTTCGTCCGCTCGAGGCAGGGGAATGGGATTTGATTGAAAAAACCTATGTGTCGGAGTTCGGCAATGGGATGCCTCACAATCCCGCGCAAAGCACTTTCTATGGAGTCTTTCTCGGCGAGCAGCTTGTAGGTTTTGCACATCTGGAAAAACTCTTCCATTTGAACGCTGTCTTCCTTAATGAAGTACATCGCAATCGAAACATCGTCGAAGGCGTGTTCGATATTCTCGATTCGGAGATCCCCGATAATTTCCCGGCAGTGATCTTTCCGGATAAGGATGTGAAGAAGCTGCTTGGAAAGTATGGATTTGTGTCGTTAGGAAATACCGATCTATGGCGAAAGGAGTATTGATGATTTATCGCTTGACGTATGCCATGAGTGCTAAA
>JABFSB010000172.1 GCA_013140875.1 Acidobacteriota bacterium | reverse complement strand
CGGTGGTATACAACAAAAAGACCGGCCAGATCGTAACCGGCCTGAAAAAAGAAAATTTCGGCATTTTCGAAGACGGCGTAAAGCAGGAAATTTCGAATTTTTCGACGCCGGACTCACCGATAACCGTCACGCTCGTGCTCGAATACAGCAAATGGACCGAAATGTTCGGGCGGGCCGGCAGCGGCGGCTTTGAGCCGGGAGTTTATGAATCCATCCGCCCGGTGGCACAATTTCTTACCCAATTCATCAAGCCGCCCAACGACTATGCCTCGGTTATCGCCTTCGACATGCGGCCCACGCCGATCACCGACTTTACAAACGATCCGCAGCGTATAAGGCAAACGATCGATCTGTTACTGCGAAACTCCCCGGCGTTTCGCGAAAATAATCTCTACGACGCGATGAAATTTGCTCTCGTCGGCGGCCGCGGCGATTCGGTCGTGCTGGAAAACAACGAAAGCAGCAAATCGGAATACGGCGGCATGGTCAGCGTTAAGTCCAAACGACGCGCCATTATTCTTGTCGCGTCGGGCATAGATACGTTCAGCAGGATCAATTACGGCGAGGCCCGCAAGATCGTGCAGGAAGCAGGCATTCCGCTTTACATAATCAGTACGGGCAATCTCTTTTTCAAACGTTACGAAAGTTATCTTCCCGCCACGGATAGCATAAGCGGAATGCCCGGTCGCTTGACGTTCCTTCAGGCCAAAAATGCTATGAATACCTTCGCCAAAGAATCCGGCGGAATGCATTTCGAGATGACGTTCGAGAGCGAAGCCCCGCAGTATCTTCAAACTATCAACGCCTTGCTCCGCAGCCAGTACAGCCTGTCCTACGACCTTGTTGCGAAACACGAGCCGGGCAAGAAGTACAAGCTTGAGGTAAAGGTCGATGTCGATGGCGACGGAACTTACGAAGACAAACAATACGTCGTACAACACCGCCCATTCATTCTGACGCCCGGCCCGCCCAGCGACAAAAAGAAGGATAAGAAGGGTTAAGCTGTGGTTCCGTGAAGCGGCATTCAGAATGCAGAAGCCCGCGCGTTAGCAAGGGCGTAATGTGTATGTTGATCATTACGCCTTGCTAACGCGCGGGCTTCTGCAATATCCTATTAGATTGCTTTTGTATGAACAAACGCATCATAGAAAGTCTCAAGAAAAAGCTCGCCGGCGAGGAAGGCTACGTGATCAAGCGCGCGGCTTCGCTGCGCATTGCGTTGTGCTACCCGAACACGCATAGGATCGGCATGGCGAATCTTGGGCTGCACACGATGTACGACCTGTTCAACGGCATCCCGGAAGTTTCGTGCGAACGCGTTTTCCTTCCCGATCCGGCCGAACTGAAAGAACACGAAAAGACCCGAACGCCGCTGCTTACGCTCGAGACACAGACGCCTCTCCGCGATTTCGACGTTGTCGCATTCTCGATCTCGTTCGAGACCGATTATTTGAATATGGCTCGAATGCTCCAGCTTTCCGGTATTCCGGTATGGGCCTCAGAGCGAAATCATTTTCATCCGCTTGTCGTAATGGGCGGTGCGGCATCTTTCTTAAACCCCGAACCGATCGCCGATTTCACCGACGTGATCGCGGTCGGCGAGGGCGAGATCCTCGCCCACCAACTGGTCGACGCGATCTTGGGGAACGCCGGCTGCCAGCCGGCAACTAAAGAAGAGATTCTGCTTTCGCTCGCCAAGATCGGCCGCGGATTTTATGTGCCGTCGCTGTATGACGTTATTTACAACGAAGACGGTACGGTTTTCGATTACATTCCAAATGCCGAAGGCGTACCGCGTCGTGTCGGCCGGGCACTTGCCGCGGTAAATCCTAAGGAAGGCACTCTGCGGCGGGCGTTAAAACGCGGAGAAACCGAACTTGCCGAGTTTCTAAAGAATCAGGAAGTATTTTGTCCGTCCACTTCGGTTTGGTCGCCCGGAGCCGAAATGGGCGATCGTTTGTTGGTCGAGATATCGCGTGGCTGTTCGCAGGGCTGCCGCTTTTGCTGGGCCGGATACAATTATTATCCGCCGCGCGTCGTGCCGGCCAAAGACATTCTGGCGAAGGCCGCCGAATGGCGAAGCAAGACCGATAAGATCGGGCTCGTTTCGACCGCGGTTTGCGATCATCCGGAAATCTCGACGATCCTAAAAGAACTCCGAGCGATGGATTACCGCATCTCGGTTTCCTCGCTTCGACTCGATCAAATTTCGGACGAGTTGCTTGATGCTTTGGTCGAATCAAAAGACCAGCAGATAGCCGTCGCTCCTGAAACCGGCTCGGACCGCTTGCGTCGCGTGATCAATAAAAACCTGACCAACGACGAGATCGTCGATATCTGCGGTGCCGTATTCGATCGCGGCATGCTGACCGTCAAGCTTTATATGATGGTCGGCTTGCCGACCGAGACTCAGGAAGACCTCGACGAAATGTTCGTCCTGGTCGAACGGATCAAGAACCGAATGCTCGAGGCTGGCAAAAGATTCGGTCGTGCCGGAAAAATAATACCTTCGCTGAACGGCTTTGTTCCCAAACCGAATACTCCGCTGCAATGGGACGCAATCTGCGGAGAAAAAGAATTAAAGCGGCGGATCAAGTATGTTTGCAAAGGCCTCAGCCGCATACCGAACGTCGACATACGTTTCATGTCTGCACGCATCGCGCACGAGCAGGCATTGTTCTCATCCGGCGACCGCACGGTATCGAAAGTGATTGATCGAGCCGCGCAGATGGACGGCGACATCGACCGCGCTCTTCGCGAGACAGGCGTCGATCCTCTCTTTCACACGTCGCGGAATCGTGATTACGAAGAATTTCTTCCGTGGTCTATCGTCGATTCGGGCCTATCCTTCGAATTCCTGAAAACCGAGCACCAAAAAGCACAAGAGGCCCTTTCGAGCCTCCCGTGTCCTGCGGTTGAAAAATGTACTACGTGCGGAGTTTGTCCTTCGACCTGGCTGGCCGATGCTCCCGCCAGTCTGGTAAGTATTCAGCCGCTCAAGATCCGCGAAGCCCTCGCGGCGGGCCTCTAAATCTATTTTCCGTCCTTCAGCAAATATCCGGTCGGCACCGCGACGTAATTAAAGTCGTATTTGTATTTGTAAAGCCCGAACGGCAGCATCGAAACCTGTTTCGAATACACCACTTGGGCCTGGACGGAACCCGGCGTTTGTTTCACTTCGACAAACGCGTCCGGCGGCACATTATTCTCGAACATAGCTTTTTGCAGGGACGCCTTAACCACATCTATGGGGTTCATTCGCGGCCCGGTTGCAAGACCTTTCACGACGGCCGTGTCCATTTCCTGCTTTAGGTTGGCGCCTTCATAAGCGACCGGAACGTAGTTGATACCGGCGTTCCCGACGATCGCCAGGACCATTGCTATCAGCAGAAATTTGATGCCGGCGCTTCCCCGCTCGGAAGAAAGGGCGTTGACTGTATTTTTCATTTTGAATTGCTCCTGACTCGCGCCAATTGGTCCAAGTAAGACTTTTAGGCTCGAGCGGTATTTTTGAAAGCCGACTTTAAGGCCGCCAGCGGAATATCGGAGTGCGGGAAAATTACCGGTTCGCCTATCCGTTTCAGAAGGATCCAGTTAAGCGAATTGTTGATAAGTTTCTTGTCGAACTTAAATGTCGCAAAAACCTCGAGTGGATCGATATCGGCGATCGGCGGCAAGGTACCGGCCCGACGCAAAACATCGTTCAACAATTTTACTTCATCTTGCGCCAAAAGTCCAAGATTTTTTGAAAGCTCGGCGGCGAAGCGAATTCCGTGGCCCACAGCCTCTCCGTGCTTGAAATAGCGGTAATTTGTGACCTTTTCAAGGGCGTGGCCGAAAGTGTGGCCAAAATTGAGGATCTTGCGTGACCGGGCGTCCATTTTCGAGACGGACTCGCGTTCGTCACCGGCCACGATGCGGGCCTTGAATGAAACCTGTGCCGCCAGCATCGAGGCCAGGGAAAGCGTAAACTCGGTGTCTTTTTGAGCGAGTTTTTTACGATCAAAAGATTCGAGGAACGCGGCGGTTTTATCGAACAGGTTTTGGCCGCCGATCGCTCCTTGTTTAACGGCTTCGCAAAAACCCGCCGTCAGTTCGCGTCGCGGCAATGTCGTCAGTGTTTCCGTGTCGATCAGAACTCCCCTGGGTTGATAAAATGCTCCGATAAGGTTTTTTCCAAAACTTGAATTGATGCCGGTCTTTCCGCCTACCGAAGAGTCGATCATGGAAAGGAGCGTCGTCGGCACCTGAAGAAAATCGATGCCGCGTAGATAGACCGCCGCCGCAAAACCGGCCAGATCTCCGACAACTCCGCCGCCCAATGCCAGAATCGTATCCGTGCGGGAAATGCCCGATCCGCTCAGGAATTTGAGGGTATTCTCAAGCGTTTTTAAGTTCTTGTACCTTTCACCGTCGCCGATCAAGTGGACTAAAGGCTTAAAACCCGCACCGGCAAGGCTTTTCTCCGCCGCTTCGCCGTAAAGGCCGAAGACCTTTTTGTTGGAAATGACCGCAATGCGTCCGGCGGGATTCGAGGCCGTCTCGGCGGCCCAGGGTCCGGCGAAATTGCGCAGGCCGGCCCCGATCCTTATTTCATAGGAATCGGCCTTTTGTTTGGTTTTTATCTTGACGATCGATGTCATTGGAGGGCCGTCTTAATCGTTTCCGCCAAAGCGTTTGCGAGACCTTCGATCTGCTCCTGGTCCTGCCCCTCGATCATAACACGCGCGAGATTCTCGGTTCCCGAGTAACGAAGCAGCAAGCGTCCCTGGCCGGCCAGAACGTTTTCCGTTTCGGCGGCGGCCTTGCGGATCGCATCGACCTCGTCGAACGGCTTTTTCTTTCCGACTTTCACATTGACGAGGATCTGGGGATAACGTTGAAAACCCTCGACAGCCTTAGAAAAAGGCCGCCCGCTTTCGGCCACGACCCGGAACACGCGGAGCGCGGTCATCATGCCGTCGCCTACCAAACTATTTTTGGGAAGAATGATGTGGCCCGATTGTTCGCCGCCGATCTCGGCACCGGATTTCAGCAATTCATCGAGAACATATTTGTCGCCGACCGCTGTTCGGACCAGCTCGATACCTTTCGATTTGAGCGCGATCTCCAGCCCGACATTGCTCATCACGGTGGCAATCACCTTTCCTGACGCCAACTCGCCGCGATCCTGCATTGCCTTGGCCATGATCCACAACGTCGCGTCGCCATCGACAATATTTCCTTTTTCATCGACAAAAAGTGCCCGGTCGGCGTCGCCGTCAAAGGCTACGCCGAGATCGGCGCCGAACTCGGCTACTTTTGCCTGAAGTTGGTCCAAATGCAGCGATCCGCAATTCTCATTGATGTTGCGGCCGTCGGGCCGATCGTTGAATGACGTTACCGTTGCCCCGAGACCTCGGAAAAGCAATGGCGCCAGGTTAGAAGCGGCTCCGTTCGCGCAATCGATCGCGATCCTGCAGCCCTCGAGCGACGCTCCGTGGCCGCCGGTAAGATGATCAAGATATGCCCTGCGAAACTCGCCTTCGTTCGAAACGTCGATCTCGAAGGTGCCGGACGCGTCGGCTGCGTCATTCTCGATATCGCTCTCGACCAACCGTTCCAGTTCATCATCGATTTTGCGGCCGCTTGGAAGAAAAGCCTTTATTCCGTTGTCATAGAACGGGTTATGGGACGCCGAGATCACGATTCCCAGGTCAAAATCGAATTCCGCCGTGACAAAAGCGACCCCGGGAGTCGTGATCACACCGGCGGATTCACAGACCGCTTCGCGGGATTTCGCCCCTCGCAGAAACTCCCGCTCGATCCACGCCCCGGATTCGCGTGTGTCGCGTCCGGTCACAAATCGGGGAGCACGGCCAAGTCGCTCGGTCATCCACCGCGCGAGTGAGCGGCCGATCAAAAAAACCGTGGCTTCGTCAAGCGGAAATGAGCCGGCTTCGGCCCTTATTCCATCTGTCCCAAAAAGTTTCGTCATAAGGAAGCTCTTTATTAACAATTAGATAGAATAGCAAAGACGCAAAATACTTAGAAACCCGAAATAGGTCGAGAGACTATTTTATCCGGTTACTCCACCGATCTTTTTTGTTTCCTTTTGCGGTGTCGGCCGGCCGGTCGCGGCAGCAAGCATAACTAATTCTTGTGGAAAGCATAAATTATTCGATATTACTTGACAACGTTTTAGCAAATAAGCGAATCTTTAATCACGCGGGATGTTGTGCCGCTCCGCGTAGCCTAACCACCCGAACAAAACTTTCTTCCGTAAAGCTGATTATGAGATTTACCCCCAGCCTCGCTGTCGCAATTCTGTCACTTGCACCGATCGCTTTTGCTCAAACGCCGTCCGGCGATGCTTCGAAAACTCGCGGACGCGTGGTCGTTACGGACACGATGCCGCCGATCAAGCCGGCGGGAACACCGGTTCCGGCCCCGTCGGGCACGCCGATTATTGTCGGCGGCGAAACGCCGTCCGTTCGCATCGTTCCTATCCAGCCGTACGCGGTTAAACCGGCCGTTCCAAGCCATGCCGAAGTCGGCCAGTCGATGAGTTTTCGCAATATAAAGAGCATGATAGCAGAGGCAAGACGGTTAATGCAGTCGCGGTCGCTGCCTACCGCTTCGGTTGAAAGCAGCGTTCCCTTGGATTTCGTCCGCGTCGCCTTTCACGACTGGAAAACGGGACAGATCGATTTTGTCGTAATGCCGAAAGAGGCTTTTCTTTCGACTTCGGGTGCGAAGGAATTGGTGTCGCAGAATGGCCGTGAGGTCACGGCGCAAACGATTCGTGGGAATGGAGTGAATACGCCGATCACGATCACCGATTCCGATGGAACAAAACAACTTCCACTGCTCATTCAGTATCCGGTGATCCGCGAAGGAAAGTATATCGAGACGGCGTATTACATGTCGACGCATCCGGGGCTTGTTACTCCCGAAGTCGTAAATGCGGGCAAGCTCTATGTCCGAAACGTTATAGACGCGGCCCGTGAAAGGCTTCGCGAGAAAGGGATCGTTATTCAGCCGAAAGTCGCCGACATCGCCGAACGCCTGGCAACGCTCGAACACGTGGACCACACCCGTTTCCGCACCGATCTTCACCCGAACATTTATAACGATATTTTTACTCTTTATGCCTTAAATGAAGGCCAGACCTATCGATATTCGGTAAGTTCGGCCGGAGCCGGCGGCATGGTGCAGATGATCCCATCGACGTACAGAATGGTCCGGTCCTGGCACCCGAACGTTCCGTTAATGCCCGATTTTGTAGAAGGCATGAGAAATCACGTAAATGCTTCGGAGGCTATGCTGCTTTATATGCAGCGGACATGGAACGATCTGAATTCCAGCCCGACGATAAACGGCGCGGTTGCCAGCGGGATTGCCACCCAGGAACAATTGATGGCAGCCGGTTATAACTCAAACCCGGCACGGCTTGCCGGATACATCAACCGCGGGGGCGAAAACTGGACGAACCTGATCCCGCGCGAAACCAAAATATATCTTCAAATCTACGATTCGATCGAACGGTACGTGCCGATGTCGCCGCGAGCGCGTTAAGGCATCGAAAAATGGTTGTGGAAGGGGCTGTCCGAAAAGTCCTCTGATCGGCTTCGGAGGAGCCAACTGTTTGTAGAAAGCGGCGACTAAAATCGGCAAAGCCCCGTCCGGGGCGACCATGCTAAAAACGACGAATAAAATACATGCCCCTCCTACGGAGCTTTCAGTTTTTTTGTTGTTTGAAGACTACAAACATTCCGCTCCCAACAGAGCTTAGATCAATTCTGTCTTTTCAGACATCCTCTTCTTTACGTCCTTCGCGGCCTTTGCGTGAGACCTTTTCATTCGTCCGGTAACGCCGTTGCCGTCAATGCCGTGGTTCCGACCTGCGCAACCTCAGCCCTAACATCTTCAAATTTCTTTTCAACAAGGTTCTCGCCCAGGAAGAACGGGTCGTTCGTGACCTCAAATATTGCAAAAGGCGGCGGCTCGTACGCGACCATCGAACGCAGGTCGGCAAAATCCACGTTCGCGATATTCAATCCCCACAGCCCGCCCAGATAAACATCGAAAGCGAACGGCATGCGGTCGAATTCGTGAAAATAACGGTTCTTTCTGATCTCGGTACCTTGAAATATCTCAAGGACAGCGTGTTCGGCCTCGCTAAGATAAATCTCGCCTATTTTGAGCGAAGAGAGGTCGCCATTCGTCGTGCCTATCCGCTGCTGCAAAGACCACGACCACGCTTTAGTCTCCGGATCGCGGACCGAACGGATCCGCATCCGCGTCGACGCAATGTAATTGTCAAAGATCTGCAAGTGCCTGCTCGCTCGGGTCAATGGTTCGGGCAAGGCTTCGATCAAATATTTACGACGAAATTCGGTTTGATAGGTTTTGTCCACTTAGAGTAATTTATTATACTTTGGATTTTATTTGGGAGACACTTTATGAAATTACGTTATTTATCATTGATATCGATCGCAGGTTTCTCGGTGCTGATCGCCGCGTGCGGAAGTTCGACGGAAACGCCCGTGAACAATGCGAATTCCGCCGGGGTCAAAAATACCAATACCGCCAGCAATATGGGAGCAAACGCCATCGCGGTAACGACGCCGACGCCCGACCAGGTAAATAATGACGCACCAACGTTAACGCCGGTTTATAAAGCTTATTGTGCCGCCTACGCGAAAAAAGACGAGGCCGCGATAAGAAAATTCTACACCGCCGATACTCTAAAATCTCTTGAGGAGGACATGAAGGACAATAACATCAAGACGTTGGTGGAGTACCTGAAGGACGACAAGATAAACAGCGCAGTCTGCTCGGTATCGAACGAACGGATCAAGGGCGACAAAGCCGTGGCGCGGGTTAAGCCGTCGGAAAGTTATCCTAATGGCTTCGAGGTTCTTTTCGTCAAGGAAGGCGGCGAATGGAAAATGTCCAATATTACTCCGGAAAAAGGCTTTCAATAGTTAGTTCGGCAGCACCGCTACCGAACTAACTCGCGGTGCTTTTCGCCTCCGCCGGCTGGTATGGCGGAAGAACGACCCGTGCCGCCTTTTCCTTTTTCAGCCCGAGCGCCCAATCGGCCTGCATTAGAGTGTGAATGTCACGGGTCCCTTCATAGATCACTGCGGCCTTGCAATTGCGCAAATATCGCTCGACGGGATAGTCGTTCGTATATCCATTCGCCCCGTGAATTTCGATCGCCATCGAAGCTGCGGTTTCCGAACGCACGGTCGCCTGCCACTTTGCAAGGCTCGCCGCTTTCGCGGACGGCTTGCCCTCGTTCTTTAGATAGCCACATTTCAGCCACAGCAGATGCGCCATCTGATAATCGGCTTCCATATTGGCGATCTTCTGTTTGACGAGCTGAAATTCCCCGATTTTTTGTCCTTGCACTTCCCTTGTGTTGGCATACGCAACTGAGGCGTCACGAGCCGCCCGGATCACGCCCGTCGCTCCGCTTGCGACGGTGTATCGGCCGTTTTCCAGCGAAAACATCGCGATCTTGAATCCTTCACCTTCATTGCCAAGCATATTCTCCTTCGGCACGCGGACATCTTGCAGTGAGAAATAGCCCGTATTGCCGGCCCTGATACCAAGCTTGCCGTGCAGCGTCCCGCTCGAAAATCCGGGCATTGTGCGTTCGACGATGAAACAGCTCATCCCGCTGTGGTCGCGAGCCTTCTGCTTTTCCTGATCGGTCCAGCAAAAGAAAAGAAAATGATCGGCCACGTCGCCTAAGCTGATCCACATCTTCTCGCCGTTCAGAATCCAATCATCACCGTCACGTTTTGCATAAGAACGCATCCCGATAACGTCGCTTCCAGCATTAGGCTCGGTCAACCCGAACGTGGCCAGCTTTTCGCCTTTCGCCTGCGGTACGAGATACTTTTGCTTCTGCTCTTCGGTGCCCCATGTGAAAACGCTCAAGCTGTTGAGGCCCACGTGCACGGACATCGCCACCCGCAAAAAAGTGTCGCAAGCCTCCAACTCCTCGCACACCAGCCCAAGCGAAATATAATCAAATCCGGCTCCGCCATACTGCTCCGGAATACAAACCCCCAACAGCCCAAGCTCCGCCATCTTGTCAAAAACCTTCCGTTCAAAATGGGCTTTTTCGTCCCACTCCTTTATGTACGGCGCCACTTCGCCCGCACAAAATTCACGGACGGTGTTTTGTAACGCAAAGTGTTCTTCTGATAATTCAAAATCGATCACAAATTTCCCTCTCTTATATCCGGTTCAAAACGAATATTTTATCATCGAATAAACTTTTAGACTAACTTCGGTTTCTGCGAAAATTTGGATAGATTTCGTGATATTATTCATGATGAAGGTTAAAAGTATGTCCGCCGTCGTCACAATCGAAGAAATAAAGAAAGAGCTCGACAAGGTGCCGGTCGAGAAACTCGAATCGCTGTTCCGTTACATTTGCAGTCTGTCAGAAATGCGTCCGGAGAAACAGTCGCGCGAGAGCTTTATAGAGAAAATGAACAAGATTCGTTTCAACGGTCCGCCCGATTTCGCTACGAATATTGACGAATACTTGTACGGCGACAAAGAGCTGCCCTAGATGATATTCGTTGACACGGCTTTCGTAATTGCGTGGACCAATGAGGACGATATGCTCCACGCAAAGGCTCTCGAACTCCAGAACAGATTCCGAAGCGAAGAATGGTTGACGACTGATTGCGTCTTGCTCGAGGTTGGAAATTCGCTTGCACGGAGTCAACGTCAATTAGCGATCGAGACGATCGAAAATCTCCTTACCGATGAACGCACAACTGTAGTAGGTCTCGGGGCTGATCTGTTCGCGCGTTCTTTCGAACTTTTCAAAAACCGAGATGATAAAACCTGGGGCCTGATCGACTGCGTTTCCTTTATTGTGATGGCGGAGTTCGGTGTGTCATCTGCATTGACGAGCGACAGACATTTCGTTCAGGCGGGTTTTACGGCTCTAATGCTCGACAACGTTTAGCGACTCTAGTGTCGCGGCCCCAAATTTCAAAATAGTATGCATGTCAAAATAAACGGCACCATAACGCTTATCCTACTTCTCGTAATGTCGAGTTTCTCGCAAAATCGCTCGAACGAACCCATCCCGCAAATGCCAAAGCTGCTCACGCAACGTGAGCAGGCTGATGTCCGTGAGCAGTGGTTGAAAAAGCGGCTTGGTTCGCTGCTTTTGCCGATGATGAAGCGGCATGGGATCGAGATGTGGATTGTGGTGAACGAAGAATTTCATACCGATCCGGTGACGCCGCATATTGTGCCGCCGATCCCGATAGTTGGACGACGCGACCTGTTTATTTTCATCGAC
>JABFSB010000321.1 GCA_013140875.1 Acidobacteriota bacterium | reverse complement strand
CTTTGAGGGTCCATCCCGAGGTTGCCAAAGCGCTCCGCACCTCTGAACGCGCCATCCTCGAAGAAATTGAAGCACACCTCGGCGGTGTGGACCTCACTTCGGATCCGCACATTCACCAGGCCCAATACGATTTTGCGTTTGTTTGATTGGGCGACGGACCTGTCACTTTACATCGAATACCAATCTGAGGCTGCCTGAAAAGGCGGCCTTTTTCTCAATTGCCTTTCCGCTTTAACTGGAGATGTCTAGCGGGATTTGGCGGCAAGGCGTAAGGAAATCGCTTTTAACCGTTTTCGGCTAAAGCTGTAGGAAATTGAATATGCGGACTTTTCGGAGATTTTCTAGAGTGCGAAATTGAAGTTGACGAACCCGATGGCTCGTACCGGCTGGCCGTCGCGGGTGAACGGCTTGAATTTCCATTTGCGGACGGCGTCTTTGGCGGCTGTTTGGAGAAGAGGCGGACCGCTGGTCTTTTGCACTTCGGCTACCTCACCGGATTCGTCGATCGTCACCTCGACGCGGACCACGCCAGTCGAACGCATGCTCTTTGCCGCCGCCGGATACACCGGCGTAGACTGTTTCGTCGCGTAACCGATCAACGGGCCCACATCCAACGGGCCATCGGTCTTTGGCGTTTCAGCCGCCGGACCGGACTGCTTTGACGGTTCCTGCGGTTCCGGCTTTTCGCTGGACGGGTTTGGCACTAATACCCGCTTTGGCGGTTCTTCCTTTTTCGGCTGCTCGATTTTCGGCTGATCGGGGATGACCGGCTTTTCGCTGGCGGCCACAAGCCTGTCATTCGGCTTGGCAGCAGTTGTCGGTGGTGGTAACGACGTAGAGTTTACCGGACGGCTGTCGACGATCTTGGTTACAAGCGGCTGGCCGGAAACGGGCTGCGGCGGCATCTGAAGCGGCGGATTGTTCGCGGCCACGATTTGCGGCGGCGCGACATTCGGGCTGGTGGTGCCGTCGACCGCGTTTGTGATCACGCTGCGTGAATTGGCTATCTGCTCGCGTGAATCGGCGACCTCGTCCTTCCAGCGTTTGGCGTCGTAGTCGTCACGGGCGACCATGCTGCGCGAGGTCGTGGCTTCTTCAAGCAACGCCATCGCGGTGTTGGCCTTGCCCGTCTCCTTGCCGTTCTCTTTGGCTTGCGTAATGACCAGCTCAAGCGTCTCGCGCATCCGCTCAATATCGTTGATCGCTTCGAGCGGCAGGTTGCGGTCGGCGATCACCAGCCCGAGCGATTTGTAACGCTCGACTTTGGTCCGGGCGCCTTTTATTACCTGGCCGGCGATCGCATTGTAAATGTCGGCGGCACCGGGCTTGTTGGCCTTTTGCGTGTTGAACGCCTGGGTAAGAAAATCCTGGGCCCGCTTGTAATCGCCCTGTTCGAGATAGCTGTTCATCAACAGCACAGTCGTCACGGCCTGGACCGAGGGGTCACTGGTCTCACGGCGAATATTCTCAAGCTCGTAAATGGCGGCGTTGTAGTTACGCACGGCTATGAAAGCCTTGGCCTTTGAGATACGCTCACGCATTATCTCGGCGGAAGTCGCAGTTTTTACAGGAGTTACGACCGGAGAGGCGGTATTTTCGGGAGTTGCCGGCGGTACGGTCTGGGCGTTTGTGAACGCAGCTAAAGCACCTAAAATCAGTAAAACCGAAGTGCAAAACCTTCTGACATTTACCGGCATTTTCTTCCCTCCAAAACGAGTTGAATCTTCCGTAAAGGTCAAGCGAACTACTCAGGATGAAGGCTCACTTTTTACGACCTGCCTAAATACTAAAAACGACTATTCGTTTCAAAAATCATATTCGGCACGGTCCGGAACAACCGCGAAACTACTTAGACAAACTATTGATGATTTTTGTACGGTATGCGTTTGCGACTCTTTTTATAGCATTTTCGTCAAGCGTGAGCAAGTTCCTGTTTAACATAACGACCCTTCCGTTTATCACGACGGTGCGAACATCGTCGGCCTTGGTCGCGTAAACGAGATGCGAATACAGGTTGAACATCGGCGTTTGATTAAGGTCGTCCATGTCTACGATCACAAGGTCGGCCCGCTTGCCGCTCTCGATCGAACCAATCAGTTCTTCCATGTGCAGGGCCCGTGCACCGCCGATCGTCGCCATCGCAAAAGCCTCGGCCGCCGACAAAGTTTTCGGGTCGCCGGATACGAGCTTGTGCAGCTTTGCCGCAGTGTCGATCTCTTCCCAAAGGTTCAGGTCGTTATTCGAGGCCGCCCCGTCCGTGCCCAAACCGACACGCAATCCCTTTTTAAGCATCGCCGGAACGGGAGCTGTTCCAGCCGCAAGCTTCATGTTCGACTGCGGACAATGCCCAATGCCGACATCGTGCTTTTTCAAAAGATCAAGCTCGGCATCATTTGCCTGAATCACATGTGCGGCGATAGTTCGATCGTTGAAAAATCCGATCTTTTCCATGAACTCGATCGGCCGCTGGCCTTGATGTTTCTGCTGAATGAACTCGGTCTCGGTGTTAGCCTCGGCTAAATGGATCACCAGTGGTGCCTTCGTTTTATTGGAGAGGTCACGGGCCTCGAGCAGATGTTCCTGCGAAACCGTATACGGTGCATGCGGGGCAACGGCCGGAACGATCAGCGGATCGTTCTTCCATTTATTTATGAAACGCTCCGTATAGGCAAGGCCGGCCTCCCACGTCTTATTGTCAGGCACTGGGAAATCGATGATCGTCTCACCCAGCACGCCGCGAACGCCCGCCTTTTTTGTCTCGTCGGCGATCGCGTCCTCGAAGTAGTACATGTCGCAGTACGTCGTCGTACCGCCGCGTATCATCTCGGCCAAACCAAGCCGCGTTCCGGCCCGGACAAACGCCTCATCGACGTTCTTCGCCTCCGCCGGAAAGATATATTTCGTCAGCCATTCTTGAAGGTCAAGGTCGTCCGATATTCCGCGGAACAGCACCATCGGAACGTGCGTGTGCGTGTTGATCAAGCCCGGAACTATCACCTTGCCAGCCGCCTTGATCGTCTGCTTCGCCCGCATCCCGCGCATATCGCTAGGCTTGCCGATGCGAAGAATCTTTCCGCCCTTGATGGCAATCGCCCCATCCTCGATCACGTTCCGTCCCTGGTCCATCGTAACGATCGTCCCGCCGAGGATCAGAAGGTCGACGGTTTCCGCTGCAGGACGTCGGCCCTGACCAAAAAGCGGAAGGTAAAACGCGAGTACGACAAGAAGAGAGATCGTAGAGCTAAGGGTTTTCATTTATTTAAGGAACTTAGAATCGAAAGCCCGCGGCAGCAATTCGCTCATCTGCACCGACTCCGATTTTCCGTGTAGGTTCGACAAAATAACCGGCACGTCGCCGCAGAATTCCCAGATTATCTGGCGGCACACGCCGCAGGGCGGTGTCAATTCTTCCGTATCGACCACCACGGCGACGCGGCCGAATTTTGTTACTCCGCGGGATATTCCTTTCCAGATGGCGACGCGTTCGGCGCAGACGGTCAGGCCGTAGCTGGCCGATTCGACGTTGCAGCCGGTATAGATCTCGCCGTCGTCGGTCTCAACCGCGGCGCCGACCTTAAAATTTGAATAAGGAGCGTAAGCCTTTTCGCGTACTTCGGCGGCGGCGGCAATCAGTTCTTTCTCAGTGTGTTTCATCGGGGCCTAAGCGACCATCTTTTCTTCCGCACCTAATTTCTCACGGACCATGCTGCATAAAAATTCGACGCTTATTCCGGTCTGCGCACCTTCGGGAATTATGATGTCGGCGTGCCGCTTCGAAGGCTCGACAAACTCGAAATGCATCGGCCGGATCGTCCGCTCATATTGTTCAAGCGTCCGTTCGAACGTTCGTCCGCGTTCGTGTATATCGCGCTTCATTCGCCGCATCAAACGGATGTCGTCCGGCGTGTCCACGTACACGCGGAAATCCAAAAGGTCGAGGAGTCGCGGTTCGGCAAAAATAAGAATGCCCTCGATAATAACTACCGGCTTTGGTTTTACCGCCTCAGTATCGTCGTCACGCGTGTGAGTGATCATGTCATAGATCGGCATCTCGACCGGATTACCGGCTTTCAATCGTTTGATGTGATTTACAAGCAGATCGCTGTCGATCGCGTCAGGGTGATCGAAATTCGCCTGGTGGCGTTCATCCAGCGGCATGTCCGCGAGGTTGCGGTAATACGAATCCTGCTCGATCAACACTACTTTTTTTGCGCCGACCGTCTCGACGATCTTTCTCGCGATCGTCGTTTTCCCCGAACCTGTTCCGCCGCAGATGCCAATTATCATAGAAATGATTCTAACAGGATGGACAGGATAGACATGATGCAGAAACCATGTCCACGCCGCCTTTAATTTATTCGCCGTATCGTCTTGGCCGAATTCGTTAGCCGGTGATGCCGGTAATCGTTAATAACTTCTATAAAGGCGGGTTGATCAAGATTCCCTATCTTGTCCATCCTGTTCAATTAATCCGCGAGATCGTCCGTCGCAGCAGCTCCTTGAAAATCTCGGCCACGCGCTCTCCGGTTTCCATAACTTCCGCATGGTTGATCAATTCCTCGGTCATACCTGCCGCAAAATTTGTGATGCACGAAATTCCGGCGACGCGCATTCCCTGGTGCCGTGCCGCTACGGCTTCAGGCACAGTCGACATGCCGACAGCGTCGGCACCGAGCAACCGGTAAAGACGGACTTCCGCGGGCGTCTCATACGTCGGGCCGCTTAGGGCGCAATATATGCCGCGATGGAGAAAATCGGTCAGCTTTTTATCGACGCCGTTTTTGAATCTTTCCTGCGCGATCGATTCCGCCTCAGCCACGACGATCTCCTGAAACTCGCGGTCGTAGACATGCGTCATATCCGGAAATCTCGCACCGAAACGCTCGTCGTTCTTACCTCGCAGCGGATTCACACCCATACAATTTAGGTGATCCGAGATCAGCATCAAACTGCCCGGAGTCATTTCGGTGCTCGTACTTCCCGCCGCGTTCGTCAGAATGACGTTCTTGATCCCCATCCGCCCAAAGGTACGCATCGGGAACGTGACCTGCTCCATGTCATAGCCTTCGTAATAGTGAAACCGGCCCTGCTGAACCGCGATCGAAATTCCGCCTACCTCGCCCAAAACCAACTGTCCGGCATGACCCTCGACCGTCGACCGGGCAAAATGCGGGATCGCTTCATAAGGTATCCGCACCTCGTTCTCGAGATCGTCCGCAAACGCACCCAATCCGCTGCCGAGCACGATCACCGTGTCGATGCTTTTCGCGTATTTCGATTTTATAAATTCGGCCGCCTCGACCGCGTTTTCGTAAGACATTCTTGAGTAACCCGGGATTAAACCGAATTGTATCTGCCGATACCCGGCAGTGTGTCGGGTTAAAGTCTCGAATCGAGTTCCCTCGGCTGTCTCTGCGTTGAAACCCAAGGTAAACGCCGAGGTCGCAAAGATTTACGCGGAGGTCGCAGGAGTTTGCGTTGTCTAGATTTCCGTGGGCATAAGTCGTACTTGCCGTAACGTATCTTACTATAAATCCGAAGGTTCTTTAGCTTTCCTTCCGGTACGGTATCCCTAGTGCCTTCGGTGCCCGCGAGGTTCCTATGAATCCGGCGAGGACGATGATCGTCAGCACATACGGGATCATCTCAATGAATTGGACCGGAATTCCCTCGCCCGACGGAAGCTTTATCATGCCCTGAATGGTAATGGTCAACGCTTCTGTAAAGCCAAAGAACAGACAGGCGAGTAAAACCGGCACCGGTTTCCACTTGGCAAGTATCAGTGCAGCAAGAGCTATAAATCCGCGCCCGGCGGTCATCTGTTTTGTAAATAGCGAGGACTGGCCGGTCGAAAGATATGCTCCGCCTGCTCCCGCCAACACGCCGGAGATCACGACCGCGATATACCTTAGTTTGATCACATTGACACCCGCCGCATCCGCCGCGGCCGGGTTTTCGCCGACCGATCTTAAGCGTAGGCCGAACGGCGTTTTGTAAAGCACATAAAAGCAAATCGGCACCATCGCAAAGGCGAGGATCGATCCCCACGAAAGACTTGTGGTCAGCCGCGGCATCTTGTACTCGAGCGGTATCTGCGGCGTCGATCCGGTCGAATCGTATATCACGCCGCTGATCAATGCCGGCAGTCCGATCATTAAAAAATTGATCGCCATTCCGGCTACAACCTGGTCGGCCTCGAACTTGATGCACGCGATCGCATAAATAAGCGCGAATGCTCCGCCCGCCGCCACACCCGAAATAAATCCCAAATAAGGATTCTGCGTCTGCAGTGAAACGACCGCCGCCGTAAACGCGCCCGCCAGCATCAAGCCCTCAAGCGCAATGTTGATAACACCTGACCTTTCCGAGAAAAGCCCGCCGAGCGCCGCAAAGATCAACGGCGTCGCCGAGCGGATCGTGGCAAATATGAGTGAGAAAATTACAACGTCCATCTATGCTTTCACCACTCCCGTCCTGCTCTTCGCGTATTTTTGCAGACTCGCCACTGCCAGAACGATTATCGCCAACAGCACCCAGCCAAGATCTTTTGAAACGTATCTCGTAAATGCGTCGACGAAGATCTCGCCTCTTTGAAGTACTCCGAAAAATATCGCTGCGATCAGAACACCCAACGGATGGTTTCTGCCAAGCAAAGCCACAGCGATCCCAAGAAAGCCCCAGTCAGCCGAAAATCCGACCTCGAAGTGATGCCGCGTTCCCATTACCTCGCCGATACCGACCATTCCGGCCAACATGCCTGAGATCGTCATCGCAAGAATCGTCTGTTTCTTCGCCGAGATTCCGCCGTATTCCGCTGCACTCGGATTTTCGCCCACGGCCCGGAGCTCATAGCCCCATTTCGTTTTCCAAAGAAAAACATAAACGGCAACGCACATCAGCAGAGCCAGCAGGAACGCCACATTCAACGGAACATCATATGGAATGCCCGGCAGAAACTCATTCAACCGCGGAATATGCGCCGCCTCGCCTATCTCGGCCGTCCGCTGGATCGGGTCGCCCGGTATCTTGTAGAAATATTGGGTAAAATATCCGACCAGTGCGATCGCGATGAAGTTCAGCATGATCGTATTGATCACTTCGTGTGAACCGAATTTGGCTTTCAGCAAGCCCGGAATTCCTCCCCAGATTCCACCGGCGGCTATCGCGGCGAGGGCACACAGCGGAATCAGCACGATCGCCGGAAGACTCATCCACGACCAGTTTTCTTCTTTTCCAAAGATGTTGACCACCGTGCCGCCGAACTTAATGCCAACCCACGCCGCCGCGAACGCCGCAACATACAATTGACCCTCGGCACCAATATTAAGAAGCCCGCATCGGTACGCTACCGCGACCGCAAGACCGGTAAAAATCAGCGGCGTCGCATAATGCAGCGTCCAGCCGATGTCGCGTACCGACCCGAAGGAATTCGAGAGCAGCAAAAAATAAGCGTTGAGCGGATTATCGCCAAGTAACAGAATTATTATCCCGCCAACGATAAAGGCCGCGAGAACGGCGATCAGAGGCCATACGATTTCGCGAACTATGTTCATGAAAAACCGAAAAGAAAGTTACAAGTCACGAGGAATGATGCGGTGTAAATATAACCGACAAATACCATTACTGTCACGGATAAAACGTCATTATCCGGTCCGTTGCCGATTTTCGGTAATCTTTACAGCTGTTCCCGCCCCGACGCCTTGAAGACAGACTATTTGTAGTTAAGTGTAATAAAATGAACGCTTAGCTCGGCTGTGCCATGTATTTTTTTCCAAAAAACTGTTGGAAAGGCCGATTTTCTAAGATTTGCAAGAGAAGGTCAGTTTGGCAGGCTTGGATGCTTCAACATATTCAACGCTAAAATCGACGAATGTGGGCACAAATTAAAGAAAATGGAGAAGGCATAGCCTTAATAAAGGCCGAGTTTTGGGACTTGACAATGTAGAACTCATATTTTATTATTCCCTATGACTAACTGTTAGTCGCATGGTTAGCGGAAAGCGACAAGTCCAATTGCTGAGAGCCGCGCCCGAGGCAGGGGTCAAATTATGAGATTCGACAGATTTACGATTCGCGGACAGGAAGCGATACAAGCGGCTATCGGAGTTGCCGAACGGAATAGCAACCAACAGGTCGAGCCGGAACACGTTCTGCTGGCAATGCTCGAGCAGAAGGAAGGCGTGGTGCGCCCGATTCTCGGCAAAGTCGGCGTTAATGTTGCTCTAGTTATTTCCGAACTCCAGGCCGCGATCGAGAAGTTGCCAAAAGTAACGGGCGGACAGCAGTATTTCAGTTCGCGAACCAATACCATCTTTCAGGACGTCCAGAAGATCGCCGAAGGGATGGACGATGAATACATCTCAACCGAGCATCTTCTGATCGCGATCGCAGCCGAAAAGGAGGGCGATGCGGGCCGCATCCTGCGCTCGAACGGAGTAACCAGCGAAGATGTAGACAAGGTCATCAAGGAAATGCGCGGCGGTTCGCGCATCACGGACCAAAATGCCGAGGAGAATTTTCAGGCACTCGAAAAGTATGCGCTCGATCTGACAGAACGTGCCCGCAAAGGAAAGCTCGACCCGGTCATCGGCCGCGACGAAGAGATTCGTCGCGCGATACAGATACTGTCGCGCCGAACAAAGAATAATCCGGTCCTGATCGGCGAACCGGGCGTGGGTAAAACCGCGATCGTGGAAGGTTTGGCACAGCGGATCGTATCGGGCGATGTGCCGGAAACATTGAAGAACAAACGGCTTGTTTCACTGGATCTTGGAGCGATGCTCGCCGGTGCAAAATATCGCGGAGAGTTCGAAGATCGTCTCAAGGCAGTACTGAAAGAAGTCGAAAAAGCCGAAGGCCAGATAATCTTGTTCATCGACGAGCTTCACACGCTGGTTGGCGCCGGCGCATCGGAAGGCTCGATCGATGCGTCGAACATGCTCAAACCGGCGTTGGCACGCGGAACTCTGCGTGCGGTCGGTGCGACTACGCTTGCCGAGTATCAAAAGTACATCGAAAAAGACAAGGCCCTCGAACGCCGTTTCCAGCAAGTCTATATCGGTGAACCGACGGTTGAAGACACTATCGCCATACTGCGTGGATTGAAGGAGCGTTACGAAATTCATCACGGCGTACGGGTCAAAGACTCGGCCATCGTCGCCGCCGCGACACTTTCGCATCGCTACATAACCGACCGTTTTCTTCCGGACAAGGCGATCGATCTGATCGACGAGGCAGCAAGCAAACTGCGCATCGAAATTGATTCGATGCCGCAGGAGATCGACGTTCTCGAACGCGAGATATTGCAGCTTGAGATCGAACGTCAAGCCCTTTCGCGCGAAACCGACGAAAAATCGAAGCAGCGCCTGGACGACATTGAAAAGCGCATTGCCGACCTAAATGAAAAATCCTCGGCAATGAAGGCCAAATGGCAGTCCGAAAAGGAAGAGATTGAAAAAATGCGCACGCTCAAGGCACAGCTCGATGAGGCCAAGACCGAGCTTGAACGCGCACGCCAGCAGGGCGACCTGAACAAGGCCGCCGAATTGCAATATGGCAAGATACCGGAAGTCGAAAAGCTTCTCGAAACCGAGCAGAAACGGCTTGAAGAACTTCAATCGGACGGCGTTTATCTGAAGGAAGAGGTAGACGAAGAGGACGTGGCCGAAGTAGTTGCCAAATGGACGGGCGTGCCGGTTTCGAAGATGCTCGAGGGCGAAATGCAAAAGCTCGTGCAGATGGAAGACAAGCTTCGCACACGCGTGATCGGCCAGGACGAAGCGCTCGAAGCCGTCGCCAATGCCGTTCGCCGGGCTCGTGCCGGATTGCAGGACCCGAACCGCCCCGTAGGCTCATTTATTTTTCTTGGCCCGACCGGTGTTGGTAAAACCGAAACGGCCCGTGCATTGGCTGAATTTTTGTTCGATGACGAACGGTCGATGATCCGACTCGACATGTCGGAATACATGGAAAAGCACGCGGTTGCACGTATGATCGGAGCTCCTCCAGGATACGTCGGCTACGACGAAGGCGGCCAGTTGACCGAAGCCGTCCGGCGGCGACCGTATTCGGTCGTGCTGTTCGACGAGATCGAAAAAGCGCACCCCGATGTTTTCAACGTTCTGCTACAAATCCTGGATGACGGCCGTTTGACCGATTCCAAGGGGCGCGTAGTCGATTTTAAGAACACGGTGCTGATCATGACCTCGAATCTCGGTTCACGCGAGATACAGGCCGCGACGACGAATCCGCTTGCGGACCGCGATATTAAGGCCGACGTTCTTCAGGTGCTTCGCGATCACTTCAAACCGGAGTTCCTGAACCGCGTTGACGATATCGTCGTTTTCGGACAGCTTGGACGTGAACAGATCGCAGCGATTATCGACGTTCAGCTCGAGAAGCTGCGAAAGAACCTTGAAGAACGCGGCATCAAACTGGAATTGGACGATTCGGCCCGCGAGTTGCTCGTTCAGGAGGGCTACGATCCGGTCTACGGCGCCCGGCCGCTAAAGCGTGCAATTCAGACGCTTATACAAAACCCGCTCGCGGTGAAATTGTTGAAAGGTGAGGTATCGGGCGGGCAAACAGTCAAGGCCGTGGCGGAAGGTGGCGAAATTCAGTTCGTTGCGTCCGATGCGGGGCAAAAAGCGGCGGTGAGTTAAACGCCGCCGAACGCGAGATCATCGTAAACCGCGATTGCTTTTATTATCGCGGTTTACGATTTACTATCTAAATAATGTTTAAGAGAAAAGTGATGAATGAGAACGAACCGCTAAACGAAGAGATCCTCGAAGGCGAACCGGTCTTGCGAACCGAAGATAAAAGGCGTTTTAACGAGCAGGGCGAAAGGATTCGCGAAGATCAGGTTGAAGCAAAGGTGCCGGTTCGATCGTCCGGCGAGATCGAGCTTGAGACAAAGCTCAAGGCAGAGGTGGAACGCCGCGAGGCCGCCGAAGCAAAGCTGATTGGAGTCCAGGCAAAGTTCGAGGAAGCCAAGGCGGGGCTCGAGAAGGAAACCGCCGATATGCGTTCACGGTTGATGAAAACACTCGAAGACCGGGCCAAGCAGGGCCAGTTCAATTTTCTGTCACAGCTGTTGCCGGTGCTGGATAATTTGAACCTAGCGGTGGACGCAAGCGAAAGGGACCCGTCGATAGAACATCTGCGAACGGGCGTAAAAGGCGTGGTTCGTTCGTTCGAACAGGCCCTTGCCGGCGTCGGCGTCGAGGCCGTACCCGCGACCGGAGCCGATTTCGATCCCGAGCTTCACGAGGCCATCGACATGGCCGAAGTCGATGCCGAGCTGGACGGGAAGATAACCGCCGAAT
>JABFSB010000237.1 GCA_013140875.1 Acidobacteriota bacterium | reverse complement strand
TTCTGTTCGTTCGTTGAGCATAGTATGGCCACAGCACGAATTCGACCAAACGCCCGGCCAGGTAAGCTTGCCAAAGGCCCGCCGCTGCATCAGCAGTTCGCCATTATCGTTAAAAAGAAAAACCGAGAACGCCCGGTGAAGCTGAGTATCGTGATTATGCGTCTCGCTTTTCCGGGCGGTACCGAGCGGTACATTTTCCTCATCGACCAACACGACCATTTCGTCAAACGCGTAATAGGATCGGCGCCACCAAAGGTACATAGCCATCGCAAGCGCACCGCCGATTGCGGCCGGGACGGCCAGCCCTCCAAACGCCGCGAAGGCCGTCCAGAAAAACATGATAAAGAACGCGCTTGAGCCTAGCTGTACCGCGGGCGGCAGCAGTGGCTTGAAATAACTGATCGCCCCTTCCATGATGGCGGAGCCGACGATCCCCGAAAATACCCAGCCGAGGAAGTTCGAGAGCGGAACGCCGTAATAAAGCCCGCCTCCCGGATAGCGCCAGAAGCCGAGCAGCACCGCGCCCGGATCGAGCACAAGATCGAACGTGATCAGCAGAAAAGCCGCGAAGACTATTCGCCTCATCCGCGAAACGAATAGGCTTCTGGCGGCCGCATACGCACACAACATCAGCGGCGTCCAGGCAAACGCGACAGTCCACGGCACCTGGCCGAGGATCTTGTATCCCAGATGTTCTGAATAACCGAAATGCCCGTACGGAAAACCCGTCAGGATCGCAAACGTTTCGATCCCAAGTGCGTATAGCCCAAGCACGACGACAAGTTTGGCAGCGTCCGCCCACCCAAGCCACATTTTCAAGGCCCAAAACGAAGGGATCGCGAAAAGGAGGACGTTGATCGACGAAAGCACGTAAGACCATCGCGGCAGTTGCACGTTCGCCATAAAGAACGCTCCGACCGCCAAAACGACCAACGCAATTCCCGTAAATACGCTTATCCTGTAGTTCTTCAACATCGTTCGCTATACTCGGTCTATGCCCGCGATTCGCTTTCTCATCCAGGTCAGTCGGCCGCGATTTTGGCTTTATGTCCTCGGCCCTTATCTGGTCGGACTGGCGGCCGGTGCGTCTTCGCGTTCCGATTTCGCATCGATCGCCGTCGCGGCCTTCGCCGTTTACTTTCTCTTCCCCGCAAATCTTTTGATCTACGGCGTTAACGATATTTTCGACTTTGAGACGGATAAACTCAATCCTAAGAAGCAGGATTACGAATTACTCGTGACACCCGCGGAAAGGCGAGGGCTGGTCCTGGCCATTGCGGTTCTGAATGTTCCCTTCATAATCGCTGCATTTTTCCTGAACGGCGTAGCGATTTTTGCGATGACTGGATTTCTGCTTCTGTCTGTTTTTTACTCGGCGTGGCCGATCCGGGCCAAGGCGATCCCTATCGTCGATTCGATGTTTAACGCGCTCTACGTTATGCCGGGAGTTTTCGGCTACGGCATTATGACCGGAAATTTACCGCCGGTGTTGGCAATGGCCGCAGCCTTTCTTTGGACGATGGCTATGCATGCTTACTCTGCGATTCCCGATATCGCATCGGATCGACAAGCAGGCGTCGAAACCGTCGCCACGTTTCTCGGAAAATACGGAACGATCCTCTTCTGCTCCGCCTGTTATCTCGGCTCCGCCATCTTTGCCTTTCCTTTACTCGGAATTTTCGCGGGGCTGTTCGGGCTCATTTACCTAACGCTGATGGCGCTATCGGTTTTCGGCAGAAATTCCAGCGGAATCTTCGGCATATATCGTCACTTCCCCACAATCAATTCCGCCGTCGGTTTTTTTCTTTTCTGGTTTGTCGCGTACGAGAATTTGATACGCGGTTCCTAACCTGTTAACTCTTAACTGAAAAACTATTCACTGTTAGATCAGTTAAAAGTTTGGCAGTGAAAAGTTAACAGTTACGTGGCACCCCGCGACGACTCCAAGCTCTTCAACGGCTCGGCAGACGTGATTCCATGCACCCGCTTATAAACCAGCTCCGCACTTATCAAACATATCTGCGTGCCGATACCGGGATTAACGCCAGCCCCGACGTAATAAAGTCCCTTCACTTTCTTCGAAACGTTATTCGGCCGAAAGATAGCCGTCTGCCAGATCGTATGAGCAAGACCCAATGCCGAACCCTTGAAAGCATTGTAATCCGCCGCAAAATTATCGACCGTGTACAGGCGTTTGTAGACGATCTTCTCCCGCAAATTAGGCAAGTTCATCTCGTGTTCCATCAGAGCCAGGACCTTGTCCGAATAAGCCTCCTTTTCTGCCTCCGTCATTTTCAGATCGGAAGCGATCGGGACCAGGACGAAAAGATTTTCTTTGCCCTCCGGTGCGACCGACGCATCGCTCACCGACGGAGCGCATACGTATAGCGACGGCTCGTCCGGCAAACACGGGTCTTTGTAAATGTCGTCAAAATTCTTTCGCCAGTCTTCGCTAAACAGCAGATTGTGATGGGTCAGGTTCGGCAGCTTTTCGCGCACGCCTAAATACATGATAAACGCCGACGGGGCCATCACGCGTTTGTCCCAATATTTCTGCGGATGCGTCCGCCACTTTTCAGCAAGCAATTTCGTCTCGGTGAACCAGATGTCGGCGTTCGAAATAACGATGTCGGCTTTGACGATCTCACCGTCAACGAGACACACGCCTTTCGTGACGCCGTTTTCAACAACGATTTCCGCAACCGGCGAACTTGTCCTTAATTTCGCACCGTTCTTCTCCGCGATCCGCGCCAAAGCATTTATCAACTCGTAAAAACCGCCTCGCGGATAAAACACGCCCTGGTTGAAATCCATGTGCGACATCAGGTTGTACAGCGCCGGGGCATCGTACGGCGAAGTGCCGAGAAACACCATCGTGTACTCCATCACCTGCTGCAGCTTTCGCGATTCAAAGAAACGCGACACGAACGAATGCATCTTCGAAAAAACCGAAAGCTTCTGCCCCTCTGTCATCACGCGTCGATTAAAAAAATCGAAGATCGTATCGTAATTTTTGTACATGAAATGCTGCGTCGCGATGCCGTATTGGTATTCGGACTGCTTCAGGTAAGCACGCAGCTTTTCCGCCGAGCCGGGTTCGATTGATTCGAACGTCGCGGAGTCGATTTCGATGTCCGAATTGATATCTAACGGTTCGGGATCGTTGTTGAAGAAAATTCGGTAAGAAGGAGATAGTCGAACAAGATCGAGATGATCCGAAACCTTTTCGCCTACAAGGTTGAAATAGTGTTCGAAAAGGTCCGGTGCAAGATACCACGACGGTCCCATGTCAAAGCGAAAACCGTCCGCCTGGAAAACATTAGCCCGCCCGCCAAGCGTCGCGTTTTTTTCGAGCACGGTAACGTCGTAACCTTTTTTCGCGAACAGCCCCGCCGTGCCTAGACCGCCGATGCCGGCGCCGATAACAACGACCTTTTTATTCATAGACGCCTGCAAGGGCTTTTAACGAAAGATAGATTTTTTGTTGTCTGTTGGTCCGAACGCGGCCCGCATACACATTATAGTTCGCCCGCTCGATCTCGCCTAAAATGGCTTTGTACAGCACATAGG
>JABFSB010000119.1 GCA_013140875.1 Acidobacteriota bacterium | reverse complement strand
ATAAAGACCAAACTTGTCTGGATTTCGGAGAGGAAATATGAGCCTAAGAAGAATACTACTGAATGCTTCGATTTTGATCTTTGGCTTCAGTGTCGGTGTGATTGCAGATGCGGCCCTCAAATTCGCTAATGATTTAGTTAGTAGAAACAGATCGTCCGAGTTTCGTCTTTCTGCAATGAGACCGAACGAAATTGCGGACACCAACCTGATTGCTCCCTCTGTGGCTACCGGGCTGCCGTCCATTGACTCAGTCGAACCCTCGAAGCTAGCCCTAGAAGATGATAATACTGCTTTGATTCCGGAAGGTAGTTTCTATCTCGGAAATAAATCGGTTCCGAAGGCGTTCGTAGATATTAGTGAGTTGCAAATAGTCACGTGGGACTGGGAGAAAGGACTAGGTAGTACCGCAATCCCGCCGAAAGGTTTCTTGAAAACCGGGAAAGAATTCACATTCAATAGAATTGCAGTCACTAGTCGACAAATCACATTCCAGACAGAAACCCTAGACCGAGTTAGTTACCGTTTTTTAGGCACTTTCACGCCATCGGGACAACGAAGGGCTCCCGTCACAGGAAAACTGATCAAGATCAAAAACGGAAAATGGGTGGCTGAAATGACAGCCGATTTCTATGAAGCACAATGCTCTCAATAATTGACGGCTCAAACGAACATCTTTCCCGGATTGAGTATTCCATTCGGGTCGAAGACCCTCTTGATACCTTTCATTATTTCAAGCGTGGGTTCATCGATCGCGTACTCCATATATTGGGCTTTTACGTAACCGATACCGTGCTCACCCGAGATAGTGCCGCCGAGCTCAACAGACAGTTTAAAGGTTTCGGAAACGCATTTGCGGGCCCGGGCGATCGCGTCTGCATTGTCGCGATCGACGACGAAGTTGACGTGGATATTGCCGTCGCCGGCGTGGCCGAAATTGGCGACGAAAGTATCGTGTTTTTTACCGATCTGTTCGATCTTTGCGACAAGTTCCGGCACCTTTGAACGCGGAACGACGACATCTTCGTTGATCTTCAACGTACCGTATTTCATCAGGCTGGGCGAGATGGCACGACGCACGTCCCAGAGTTTGTCTTCTTCCTCTTTGGACTTCGCCCGCAGAATATCAAAGCCGCCATTTTCGCCGATTATCCGCTCGATCATCACCGCGTTTCGCTCGACCTCTTCAGCCGATCCATCCACAGCAACAAGCAAAATTGCCTCGGCCTCTTTCGATAACCCGAACGCGAAGTTTTCTTCAACCGCCGCGACGCAGAATTTGTCGATCACCTCCATTGCCATCGGCAGCAGGCCGCACGGGGTGAATTTGGTCAGCACCTTGCAGGCGGCTTCCATCGAATGAAAATTTGCCCGCACGGTCGAGGTCGCTTCGGGCATCGGCAACAATTTCAGCGTGGCTTCGGTGATGATTCCGAGCATTCCTTCGCTGCCGCACATCAGGCCGGTCAGGTCGAAGCCGACGACGTTTTTGACCGTTTTGCCTCCGGTTCGGATCACTTCGCCTGTCGCGGTCACGACCTCTAATCCCAGCACATGATGCTTTGTCACGCCGTATTTAGGCGTCCGCATCCCGCCAGCGTTTTCGGCAATGTTGCCGCCGATGAACGAATCTTTATAGCTGGCCGGATCAGGTGCGAACATCAAACCGTGCTCTCCAACAGCCTGCTGAACTTCAAATGTGGTCAATCCCGGTTGGCACACCACATAAAGATCGTCCGCGTTTATCTCGACAATCTTCTTCATTCGATCAGTCCCGACAACAATTCCGCCGTCGACCGGCACGGCACCGCCGGTATAACCTACACCGCCGCCCCGGGCCGTGACCGGAAATAGATGCTCGTTCGCGAGTTTCAGGATCTCAACGATGTCGCCGGTCGATTCCGGAAAGACTACGGCCTCAGGCGGAAATTTCTCCTTAACGGCATCCGCGCCATACGGTTCGACACGGTCCGGATCGACGATGACATTTGTATCTCCGACGATCGCCTTGAGCGCGGTTATCACCGCCGGATCGGAGGCGTTGGTAACCGCACGGCCCTTTGAGTTGAAATGGATAGAGTTGAACATCGCGCACCGCTATTTTAGCGTCGATGTTCGAAAACCTAAAGGAGCCGTTCAAACGATGTCCAATTATTTTCTACGCCTTCGGCCGCGTGTACGGCCGAACGAGGTTTTCGATAACCTCATTCATTTCAGCCTTTATCGACGTGCGGTCGGCAAACAGGTCCCAGACCTCTCCGTTAAGATGTTCGATCTCGGTCGAGCGGATATTTTCGATGAAGCGGAATCTGTCACGCGGACTGGGGTGTGAATCATCATCGGTCGTGGCCCGGCCGATCTCACCTTTAAACTGGTCTTCTATCGCCTGCACCGCACCATCTTCCTGGACGGACATTTCGTAGAGGTTCTGCATCGCCCGATTGCCTGCCATGGCGGCGCCGATCTCTTTGTCGGCAACGTGGTTGAATTCCAGTTCGCGTCTGATGACGTGTTCGAGGCCGTCCTTGAATGCCTGAGCGCCAAAATAGTAAGCGGCAACCCGGTCGGCCAGCACCTCCTGCAAACGCGACGCTCCCTGTGTGATACGGCGGAATAGAAAGTGAAAAAGCCGAAGAAATTGAAAGCCGAGATTGTAAACGGTTGCGGTCCCTCCTTCGGCCATGGCGTCGGCAGTTCTGAGAATATCCGTATTGACGCGGAAGGCAATATCGCCGCCGGCGGTGTCGCGGTTGGAAAAATGTCCGTATTCGTGGGCGATAACGGCCCGGAACGCATTCTGATCGAAGCCGTTGAGGATAGCGGTTCCGACGATTAAGATTCGCTCTGCATTATCGGACATCTTCGATCGAAAACTACCGCGTTCATATACGGCCAGTTCGGCTCCGTGCGTGATTCTGATCTCGTTTACCGGCCGCGTTTTGATAGTCTCGGCCACGTCGCGCACCATC
The DNA here is from genome assembly GCA_013140875.1 of Acidobacteriota bacterium. Lineage (GTDB taxonomy): Bacteria > Acidobacteriota > Blastocatellia > Pyrinomonadales > Pyrinomonadaceae > OLB17. The sequence goes on along the minus strand of JABFSB010000119.1, from coordinate 8,398 downwards.
TTCCAGAGCCCCGGTGCCTCGGCTTCGGTCAGAGCCCGGCCGGGATCTTCGGCCTTAACACGCGTGAAAAGAGCCTTTATCATGTAAAAAACCGTCAGAATAGATATGATCCCGATCACCGCAACGAGTTTTATCGGGACGGTACCGATAATTAAGAACATCAAGATAATTCCGGCCGCCGCCGCTATAACCAGAAAAATTACGAACGGCTGCGACACGTAATAATAAACGCCGGCAATCGAGATGACGCGGCGATAAAGTCTCTTCAAGGTGGCGTGTTCGGCACCGCCTATGTCGTTCGGATCCGAGCCCTCGATAGCCCGAAGCGTTCGTGCCGAAAGAGTACGTCCGCCTATAAACAATGCCAACAAGCCGGCGGCCCACAAAGCGATAAGTCCCGCTGCAGCATAGCCATAGCTTCGATAACGCCCGAGGCCGAAGAAGGCCTCGTCGCGGGCGTTGTTTATCGCGGCGAGGAGTGGGGCAACTGTTTCGTTCGGCGTTCCAAGGCTTTGGATCCGCGCCAATTCGGCTTCGGCCCCGTCAAGGTCGCCGCGGTTAGCGAGCGATAATGCGTTGTAATAGCCGGCTTCCGCGCTGTCGGGAAATTTCGAACGGAACTGGCCCGCAAATGTTTCAAATTCCGCGAGCTGATCTGAAGCAAGAAGAGCCGCGGATACCATTGCCGCGCTGTCGTGGTCCGTTTCGCCGCTGAGCTTCCAGGCCTCCTTCGCAAGCCGGGCGGCTTCATAGCTTTCTTCTGACGACGGACGAAACGTCGGATCCTGTGAGCTCATCAGAGTGGACGCCCGACCGATCAAATTGTCGATCGACCTGTTCTTTGAAAGGGCCATTTGGGCCGATTCCTGGCCTTCTTTTCTCTTGCCGAGAGCGACAAGAGTGTAGCCGCGCCGTCGAAGGGCGGCTTCGAAATCGGGAGCTTTCGAAAGAACGTCTGCATAGTGTTTATCCGCCTCGGGATAATTGCCGCCATCCAATTCGTTCGTCCCGGAGATGAACGAATCGACGGCTTTCGGTGCGATGACTCTCAATTCATCTTGGAGAGCCTTTTCCTTCGCCGGATCGCGTTGCGTGGCCTGGCTAAAACCGAGGGTCGCGGACAGCAGAAGTAATGCAAAGATACAGGAGCTTCGATACATAGTGGATTGTCGTTGTAACTGGGATACGTCGCACAAAAGAGTTTGCGAACGCCCAAAATTATATCACGGATCTTTGCCGCTCGATTCTCCATCAAGAGCGGTCTACTAAAAATTGCCGCTATCTGCTAAACTTTCCGAAATTCCCCATTTTCGATTTAAGAAGGTATTCTGCCCTAAAGCACGGCGTAAATTATGAAGCTGCCAAAGATCTCTCTTACCTGGAAGATCATGATCGGTCTTGTTCTCGGCATTTTTCTCGGATGGCTGATCCGCGAGATCGATATTAAGTCCGCGGACCATCACGTGTTTGGGATCGAGACCCAGACACTTTTGTCATTTATTCGTTCGCTCTCGACACTCTTTCTAAATTTGATCAAGTCGATCATCGCTCCCTTGATCTTTGCGACTTTGGTCGTCGGCATTTCGGGAACGGGCGACATCAAGCAAGTAGGCAGGATCGGCGTTAAAGCACTTGTTTATTTCGAGATCGTAACTACGCTGGCGCTTATTATCGGACTGGCGGCGGTCAATATAACCCGGCCGGGCGATGGCGTTTCGCTTGCCGGTATTGCGAAGGGCGAGGACAAAGCCGTTCTTGCCCAAAAGGCACAGGCGCTTTCGAAAGAATCGAGCGATGCGGCGAAAAAGGCGGAAGAACTCAGAGCTCAAGCCGCGACAAATCCGACTGCGATCGCAGAGGCCGATACTCAATCGGCGATTGCGGCACAAAAAGCGGCAGATGCCGCGAGCGCAGCCGCCAAAGGCCTTACCGCACCCGAACCGCCGGCAAAACCGCAGTCATTTGGCGACATCATTGCCCACCTTTCTCCGACATCGATTATCAAGGCAATGGCCGAGGGTGACGTTCTGCAGATCGTCGTTTTCTCGGTGCTCTTTGCTCTTGCGGTAACAGCGATCGGAAAGAAGGCCAAAGCTGTCGTCGACTGGTGTCAGTCATTGGCGGACATAATGTTCAAGTTCACCGAATATGTGATGAAGTTCGCCCCGGTCGGGGTCGGCGCGGCAATGGCTTACACGATCGCCCATAACGAACAAGGGCTCGGGGTGCTCAAAAATCTCGGAGCTCTCGTCTTGACGCTTTACGGCGCTCTGGTTGTATTTGCCACCGTCGTATTGCTGCCGATTGCCTTGATATTTAAGGTTCCGCTAAAGGATTTCTTTAATGCGGTAAAGACACCGGCATCGATCGCCTTTGCGACCACGTCGAGCGAATCTGCCCTGCCCAAAGCTATGGAGAACCTCGCCAGGCTCGGCGTTCCCCGACGAATCGTCGGTTTCGTTTTGCCGACCGGTTATAGCTTCAATCTTGACGGAACGACATTGTATCTTGCACTTGCCTCAATTTTCGTCGCTCAGGCCGCCGGCGTCGAATTGTCGTGGACACAGCAGATCATAATGCTTGCGACGCTGATGCTCACGTCCAAAGGTGTCGCCGGCGTGCCGCGGGCTTCATTGGTCATCCTGCTTGGCACGCTCGCGTCGTTTGCGTTGCCGGTAGAGGGCGTAATATTGATACTTGGAGTCGATGAATTAATGGACATGGCCCGCACGGCGATAAATGTTATCGGCAATTGCCTGGCCACGGTCGTTATCGCGAAATGGGAAGGCGCGTTCCGAAACGACGAGTGGCGTAAGGAAGAGGCCGAGCTTGAAGAGGTTACCGGCCTCGCCCCGATCGTTGCCACCTGAAAGGCCGAAATTCCTGGAACGCGCTCGGTTTTGAGCGTAAACTGTGAGAACTATGATCAGAAGCGATCTAATAGTCGAATCCGGCCCGCACCCGAGGCGGCTGAGATTCACCGTCGATGATTATTACAAAATGATCGAGATGGGAATGATCGAAGACTACGAGCGTTCCGAGATAATCGACGGAGAAATGGTACCGAAAATGACAATTGGAGACAGACACGCACTTACGGTCGATCTGTTAAACCGGATACTCGTTAAGACGCTCCCTGAATCGTACAGGGTTCGAGTACAGAACCCGTTGAGGATAGGAATTTTTGATGAGCCGGAACCGGATTTTGTTATTGCGGACCTTGCGATGTACGACGGTAAACGCCATCCGACGCCTGCGGAAACGATCCTCGTGATCGAGGTTTCGGATGCGAGCCTCAAACAGGACCGCGACACAAAGCTTCCGATGTACGCCGAGGCCGGAATTGCCGAGGCCTGGATCGTAAACCTTCGGGACAACGTGATCGAGGTGCACCAGAATCCTGCCCTCAATATCTATCAGCAGGTCAAGATCTTCCGTTCGGGTGAGAAACTCGAGTCGTCGGTTCTGCCTCAGCTCGGTTTCGATGTCGATATGGTGATCGGTTGATCAAGGAGCGCTTTGATGTTTCCAATAGGTGACGACAATTCCGACCGCAAGATACAGCCGATAGTAAATTACGCATTTATCGGAATAAACATTCTAGTGTTCGTGCTCCTGCAAGGACTCGGCAATAACGAGGCGTTCTCGTATGCGTTCTCGCTGGTCCCGCGTGAGATAACTTCCGGGGTGGACCTCCAGGGCATCATCGACGTAAAAGACAGTGCGGGCCGCATCGCGGGCGAGATTCATCACTACTCGACGCCTTTGCCGGTCTATTTCAATTTTCTCAGCTCGATGTTCATGCACGGCGGCATAATGCATCTTTTCGGCAATATGCTGTTCCTGTTTATCTTCGGCGATAACCTTGAGAATCTGCTGGGACACATAAGGTACGCCGCGTTTTACATCGTCTGCGGATTTGCGGCGGCTCTGGCCCAGGTTGTGATGGATTCGGATTCGATTATCCCTATGCTCGGTGCTTCCGGAGCGATCTCCGGCGTGCTTGGCGGATATGTGCTGCTGTTTCCGCAGCGTCAGGTTAGAGCGTTGATATTTAATTTTCTGACGACGGTACCGGCCTTTGTTGCCATCGGTATCTGGATCGTTTATCAACTGGTACTGGGATATCTCACGCCCGCTGGAACGGGCGGTGTCGCTTACGCCGCACACATTGGCGGATTTATCGCAGGAGTGGCCCTGATAAAGCTGTTCGCGCTCGGACGCAGAGTGTAAGGTGTTTTACGGCTGAAGGTTACAGCAGCGTTCGCACAAACCTCGATCAATTTTTACTTTCCAAAAGCCAGCAAGCGACTTGCCGCATTCTGCACCTGTCTTTTTTTCCTTCCGCCGAGATTCCGAAATTTGTAATACATTTTCTCCAGAATCCTGGCCACGCCATTTCTGAACAGAATATTCGGATCGTTTCCGTTCAATATCTCGAGATTTACAGCCTGCAGCATTTCCAGTCGGCTTAGCCCGCTTCCCTGGCCATTTCTTCCCAGCGCGATAAAAAATTCGCAGCCGACCGAGGGAAAGAATGCGATTTCTTTCATGCGAATAAAGCCTAACTCATAAAGATCGTGGATCAACAAACGGAAGGAGTGCGGCGTAAAACACCAGGCATGACAGTCTATGTATTCCTTGCTGTTCCGGGACTGCTCCAGTATTTCCAGAACTCTCTCTTTGGAAAACGGGAAAGTGTACTCCTCTTTCACAAAGACATTCTCACCCCAACCGGGATAGCCGTCCTTCATCACATGATTCAGCTTAAACTCCGCGATCGAGCCGGTCGTGTTAATGGTGCGATTCTCGAAATGAGCGTCCATCACGCTGGACAAACCGGAGATCGGCCGAAAATGGTCGAAACAGAAACGAACGTCCGGTACCGCCAACGAGAGAACGCCGGTATCATTAAGAATGGCATCACACGAATTTATAAATCCGATCAGGTTGGGAGTGTGCTCGATTACGTGCGAAGCAATTATCCAGTCGTAATAATGGGTCTTACCTGTCAATTCCGCATAACTTTCTCCCGTCCAGACAAAATCCACCTCTTCAATGTTTTCCAGATTGACATTCTCGTCTTTGAATTTTTCCTTTAGGTCTTCGCGCGAGGCGTGATCGATCACCCGGACGTTGTAGCCAGATCTTTTGGGTGCTATCGGTGCATGGCTTGGGCCGACTTCAATGCCGATGCCTTCCTTGTTTATATTTAGAAGAAGCTTTTCTTCCCTTGTCATCATAAATTTGTGCGCTTAAAACCTTCGACTTTCCGACACCTGATCGATGCAACCTTCGACAACTGCGGACACTAGTTAAAATATCATAAGCGCAACACCGGCACGTACCGGACACTACCAGCAAAAAAAATAAGCGAACCCGCAGTATGTTGGATTACAAGATCACCCAAAGCTTCCTAATCGGACTGAGTCTCGATTCAAAAGTCCTGCTTTTCGCGTTCAAAGATAAAGTTTGATTTTTTAGGATTCGTCGAGTGATCTCATTCCGTGCCCGTCAGTAACCGACGCAAAAAATCTCTATCGTCGAACTGCGACATCCGGCCCTGCCTTACGACAACGAGGTCTTGAGACGGAATTATGTAGAGTCTCTGTTTCCCCGCTCCCGCCGCCATGTAAAGGTCGCTTGCGTTGTCCGCAATTCCCCGACTGCTTATTTCGTCGATCTCCCGGCCATTTCCGATTGGCTGTCCTGCCGGGTTAGAACCGCTGTGATTCAGCCAGAACGTAACACCGTACGCCGGATTTGTCGTCGATCCTTTTACCAACTCGTCCAGCAGAGATTTCTTTATTAACTGTTTGCCGTTCCACTTCCCGCCGTTCTTAAGTAATAAACCAAACTTCGCCCATTCGCGAGCAGTCAGGCTGGCACCTTGTGGCAGGAGCGGCTGGCCGTCTGATTCGCGCCAAAAAGCAACATCCAAACCGATCGGATCAAGAATGCGGCGCTTCAAATATTTCGCAACCGTCTCATTCCTGGCAGAAAGTTTTCGGGTCATCAGTTCGCCGAATATCTGGAAAGGCACCGGCCCGTACTCGAATCTCGTTCCGGCATCCTGCTTAGCCGAAGACTTTATCGCCTCCGAATAATCGGGTACACGGCCGATCTGTCCGGCGTCTATTCCGCTTGTAAGCGAAAGCATTTGGCGGATCGTTATCCTGGATCGCAGGGGGTCGCCCTTCCACTCGGCGATCGTATCGGACACTTTTTCGTCAAACGAACGGATCAATCCGTCCTCGATCGCCGCTGCCAGCATCACGCCCGAAAACGACTTGGTGCCGCTGGCGAGCATCCACGGGCGTTCAGCCGAATGACCGTTCTGATACTCTTCAAAAACGACCTTGTCGCCCTTCATTACCAGCACCGATAAACCCCGGAACTGCTCCGAATACGCCGCCGCGAGTTTGTATCTTTGCATCTCGCCGGTCACCGGTTTACTTTGCGCCCGGGCGTTACAGCCGGCCGCGAAAAATATCAGCAATGCAAGTATTCCGATTTTCATTCGCACAGATAACTCCGACAAAAATGGCCGCCAACCAGAATTCCTACTCCGGCCACGGCCAAAATGAGATTACCAAAGCAGCTATTGCCGCTGAAATTCGGGCGTTCCCAAAACCAAACTTACGACCTTGAAAACATCGGGATTTCCTGACGGGGCCAAGAGCCTTGCCTGCCGGTTGCGGCCGCCCTGCTGGCCTTGTTGACGCATATTCGCCACCTCGACCGTGTCATCATCTACCTCCGCCGGGGCCTTGGCTTCGGGCAGCGGCTGTTCGACCTGTTTTAAAAGCGTCGTTTTCGTGGCCGGCGAGACATCGTTGTCCAACACCACGGCAAGAGCGTTGTTCATGATCGCCGTCTTGTCCGCACCTTCGAACCGTTTCAGATCGACGCGGGTTCCCGGTATCTGGTTTCCCGCAGGGGCGACCGCAAAATTCAGCCTTTCCAGCAATGCTCCGGTGTTGACCCAGTCTTCCGCCGTGTCGGGATAGCCGGTCGGGGCCTGATAGCCGTAGGGAACCTCGCCCAGCTTATTAAGCATCGCAAGCACCGCCGGGCTCGAGGTTGTGTCGGCACCGATCGTTCTGATGGCGGAAACGGCAAGCTCGAAAGGTGTCTTGATCTTCGCACGGTATGTTTCGGGTGCCCAGAATTCCTTGTCGTTAAAGATCGCACGAAGCGTTGTTTTGATGTCGCCGTTCGATTTTGCGAACGCCTCGGCCACGCGGCCAACAAGAGCATCGCTCGGCGTATCGCTGACGAATTTCACGGCCAGCTTGCGGGCGATGAACTTCGCCGTCGCCGGATTCTTGACCAGAATATCTAGTACTTTAAGTCCATCCTTCATTCCGCCTTCGTTGACCTTTTGGCCAAGGACCGTCTTGGCGTCCTTATCGTGCCAGCGTTCATTGAAATAGAACTGGCCGCTTTCGATATCGTCCGGAATTCCGGCCTGACGCTGCAATCTTGCCAACCGCTGATCCTCGGTCCCGTTAATTTCGGCGGCGGCCGCGCGTCGATAACCGCGTGGGTCGGCGATCGTCCATCCCGTGAAAGCACGGGCAACCTCGACTATGTCTTTTTGCGTGTAACCGCTGTCAACGCCCATCGTGTGCAGCTCCATCAGCTCGCGGGCGTAATTTTCGTTCAGGCCTCGCTTGGCACGCTGCTGTACAGTCTTTGCCTGCTTGATCCGCTGATCGATCTGAGCATCGGTCAGTCCCTGATGTTCTTTCATCCGCTCACGCATCTGCGGCGTCAAATTGCCGCTGCGGATCGCTTCCTGCAAACGGCCGCCCGCATTGTTTTGCGGCTGTGCATTCGGTGCGACCGATTCGAAATTATCCAGGAAAAAAAGCATAGCCGGATGCTCTGCCGTTCCGACCAGAAGGTCCTTGAAATTACCGAGCGCATTTTTTCGCAAAACATCGCGCTCATAGCTTGGGATGTACCACCGCACCGCCGCCTTGCCGGCAAACACGTTGAAGTGATTCTGCCAAAAATCGACCATCACTTCCTGAAGCTGCCGTTCCGAATACACCGCCCTGAGAACGCGGTTTGCGGTTATTTGCGGCTGAAGCTGGTTGGCCGGCCGCAGGTCGTATTTTCGATAGTATTCGGCCAGCTTCTGCTGCCGCTCACGGCGATCCTGCTCGGTCATTTCTTCGGCGGCTTTCAGCGCGTCCTGAGCATTTTTGCCATCTTGCGCGGCCGCTCGTTTCCCACCCTCGAGTGCACGCAGCAACGCTCCCGGATTCGGATATTTTGCAAAAACCTCGGCGGTGGACAAATTAAACACCTCAAGATTGGCTGCCTTCTTTTCGGCGACCGAATCGTCTATCGCCGACGCGTTCAATTGCTGTTCGATATACTTCTGGAC
>JABFSB010000157.1 GCA_013140875.1 Acidobacteriota bacterium | reverse complement strand
GGATCTATCGGCGTCGGTACGTCGCCTTTAAGGATAATTCGCTCACGCTTTTTTGTCGGGTCGGGAACAGGTATAGCAGAAAGAAGGGCTTTCGTATACGGGTGGAGCGGGTCCTTGTAAAGATCGGCAGAGTCCGCGATCTCAACGATTTTGCCGAGATACATAACCGCGACGCGATTTGAAATATGCTCAACAACGGCCAGTCCGTGGGAAATAAACAAATACGTAAGCCCGAATTCTACTTGAAGGTCCTGGAGCAGATTCACGACCTGGGCCTGCACCGACACATCGAGAGCCGAGACCGGTTCGTCGCAAATTATCAACTTTGGATTAAGGGCCAACGCCCGCGCGATCCCGATCCTTTGCCGCTGGCCGCCTGAAAACTCGTGCGGATAGCGGTTCATGTATTTCGGGTCCATCCCTACTTTTGAGAGCAGATCGGCCACCCGATCTTTCTGTTCGGTTTTGGATGAAATTTTATGTATTTTCAGCGGTTCGGAAACGATCGACAAAATACTGTGCCGCGGATTCAGGCTGGCGTACGGGTCCTGGAAAATTATCTGCATCTCCCGCCGAAGCTCCTGCATTTCCGCTGAAGGAAGATGCGTGATCTCCTTCCCTTCAAACCAGACCTCGCCGCTCGTCGGTTCGTGCAGCCGCAGCACGCATCGCCCGACCGTGGACTTTCCGCAACCGGACTCGCCGACCAGCCCGAGGGTTTCGCCCTCGCGTATAGTAAATGAAATATCGTCCACCGCTTTCACCACGTCGTCACTGTCCTCGATCGGAAAGTATTTGACGAGATTCCTAACCTCGGTGAGTGCGCTTATGCGTTCCGGTTGTGCTGCGGATTCGATCAATCGGTTTTAGATGAGTCTTAGTTTCGGCAGTTGAATTTGCCAGCGTAAATGTCGTCAAGCATTAGTTCGCAGCCGATGGTCGCGAGCCGTATCTTGCTTCCCTGACTTCCGTACTCCAGTAGTTTCCAACTTCCGTCTTTTTGCCGGCTGTAATGTTCAACCAGCATCTTGTTCTGAGAAACAAAGAGATAGTCGGAGAGGCTCGCCAAACCCCCGTAGTCCTGGGCCTTCTCACCGCGATCCCGGGCTTCGGTGGATTTCGAGAGTACTTCGAATATCACTTTTGGGTTAAGAAGCGTTTCGGTTTCCTTGTAAATTTCAAGCTCCGGCTCCCCGCAAAAGATCGCGACATCTCCGTAAACATAATGGGCTTCACGTACTCGTAACCGGAGATCGCCATAATGAACTTCGCAACGCTTTCCTTTCAATTGGCCGAATAGCTCTCCGCCTATATTGCTGGCGATTCTGCTGTGCCGTCGAGACGCACCGGCCATCAGGAGAACTTCTCCGTCGATGTACTCGTGCTTCTGCTTCGACTTTTCTTCAAACTCTAAATACTCGTCGATGCTCAAGTTTCTGTTGGCGAGAGCCTTACTCATAATCTCAAAAGCCACCGCCCGCGGCGATTTCCAGCGATTCAGCGGGCTTTTCTTCGTAAAGAATACAACGAACTTTTGTATCGCCGCCAAGTTCGAAGAGCGGAATCTCAGCGAGGCTGCATTCCGGCATCCTAAACGCGCACCTCGGTTCAAAATGACAGCCCGGCGGGAGATCGGTCGGGCTTGGGACCATTCCCTCGATTGTTTGAAGCCGTGTTTCTTTTGCCACGGCCGCATCTGTCAGCTTTGGAACGGAATTAAGCAATCCGCGCGTATACGGATGTTTCGGCTCAGCGAATATAGCCTCCACGCCCGATTCTTCGACGATCTTTCCGGTATACATCACGCAAACGCGGTCTGCGGCTTCGGCGACCACACCCAGGTCGTGAGTAATCAGCAAAACCGCCAGATTTCGCGTCCGTCTCAATTCGTCTAAAAGCTCCAAGATCTGTGCCTGGATGGTAACGTCTAGGGCCGTGGTCGGCTCATCCGCTATCAGTAATTCGGGGTCGCAGGCCAACGCCATGGCGATCATCACACGCTGCCGCATTCCGCCCGAAAGTTGATGCGGATAATCGCTCGCCCTGCGTTCCGCGGCCGGGATCGAAACCTCCTTCATCGCGGCGATGGCGGCTGCCCACGCGGCCTTTTTGTCCAGCTTTCGGTGGAGCCGCAATGCCTCGGCAATCTGTTCGCCGACCGTGTATACGGGATTTAGCGAAGTCATCGGGTCCTGAAAGATCATCGCGATATCATTGCCGCGGATCTCGCGCATCCGGTCCTCGGTCGCGGTGGTCAGTTCCTCGCCTTTGAATTTGATCGACCCGCCCGTGATCTTTCCCGGCGGATATATCAGCCGCATCACAGAAAGGGCCGTTATCGACTTGCCGCAGCCGGATTCGCCCACCAAACCAAGAAATTCACCCTCCGCAACATCGAAACTGACGTCGTCGACCGCTTTGACCAGTCCCGCACGCGTTTTGAACGTTGTCTTAAGGCCCGATATTTCGAGTAATTTATCCATTCGCAAGCTGGAAGCCAAGCACCCGCGCACTTGCCGCCTTTTCGATCACGGAAAGCCCTGAAACCAAGGCTTTGTAACTTCCGTAACAAATGTCCGAGCAACTATTTCCGTCGCTTTTTCCTCAAAGGAATGTTATCATTTTTTGATCGTTTTGACCTTGTCCGCAGTTTATACAGGGAGACCTTGCGTAGTGAAAAAACCTTCTGCTTTACTTTTCATCGTAATTTCATTATTCATCTCAATTTCGTTATTCGGACAAAGCCAGGGAGTTTCGAAAAACCTGCCGAAGGGAGCGATGTCTTCGCCGAAGGCCGGAAAACCGGTCTCGGTCGAGAATATCGAGAAGGACGTATCCGAGGCCCTTTCGATCATTGAATCGAACCACTTCAGCGGCCGGAAGCTCGACTACAACGAGGTTTTCAAGTCGTCGATCGACGGAATGCTTCATACGCTCGACCCGCACTCAAATTATTTCGACGCGAAAGAGAATGAGCAGTTCCGCACCGATCAAAGTTCAAGATATTTCGGTATCGGTGCCACTATCGGCGATCTAAGCGACCCTGACGGAAAAGTTGTCGCGACTTATATCCGTGCTACATTCGACAACGCTCCGGCCCATCGTGCCGGCCTGAGATACGGCGACAAGATAGTAGAAGTGAACGGAACTTCGATGCTTGGCAAGCCGTTCGCCGAGGTCAGGAATTTCCTTCGCGGTCCGCGCGGCACGCCGGCAAAGTTGGTCGTCGAACGTTATGCCACGGGCAAGCGTGAGACGGTAGAGATAATCCGCGACGCGGTGCCGCAGCCGTCTATATCCGAAGCGTACATGGTCCGTCCCGGCGTTGGCTATATCGCGATGACCGGCGGCTTCAATCAAACCACGTACGCGGAGTTTATCGATGCAATGAGGTCACTGAAAGCCAAGGGCATGAAGCAGCTTGTGCTGGACCTGAAAAATAACGGCGGCGGACTGGTTGGCCAGGCTTATCGAGTTGCAAACACGTTTTTGTCCAGCGGACAGACGGTTTTCACACAAAATGGAAGGCTGGACGGCGTGACCGTTCCTTACAAGGCCGACAATCCGGCCCCGGAAACAATGC
>JABFSB010000523.1 GCA_013140875.1 Acidobacteriota bacterium | reverse complement strand
ACGTCCGCCAAACCTCGACCGGCATCTTCACCCCATTCACCTGGGGCGACCCCAACACCGGCGATCTCGCCGTCCAAAACGACTACGACGGCGACGGCAAAATAGACTACGCAGTCTGGTCCCCATCCGGCCCAAACACCGGCCGCTGGCATATCAAAAACAGCTCCGCCACCCCAACCGAAAGAAATGTCTTCTGGGGCCAGGCCGCCGACATCCCCGTCCCGGCGTTCTATCGGAGGTAGTGGGACGATTTACTGAAGAAATCTCTACCCTCAGAAAAATTTACGCTAGCACAAACTCAAGAGAACCTATATGGAAAAGAAAGGACAATGCTGTCGCAAAAGAATTGTAGGAAAGTTTGGTTTGATTTTTGGTTTTCTCAACTCGAAACTGCTAAGAAGAACTTTGATTACATTCGCTGTTTTGGTTTTTTGTTGCAATCTGTGCTTCTCGCAAAATTCGCAGACGACCGATAACAAGGCCGACCAAAATCTAAGGTCTACTGCACGGGTCAATCCGATAACGCGGGCGATGGAGTTCTCGCTGCCTCTTCAAAATTACCCAGGCCGAGACGGCAATGCAAAACCGGTCGTTCTAAACTACTCCTCCAAGGTTTGGAACGCTGAAATGATCAACTTCCGACGGGAGAGAAATACAGTTTCGGGATTTGAGCTTTACGATTTCGTGGAACAGCAGAGTACAGACGTTGCGTTTCACTATGGAAAAAAATCAATATCAGGCTGGAACAGCAGCCTTCAACCTGCCGCCATTATTCAAGAAGGTGAAGCTTACAATCAATGGGGCGGCAACTACCGCGGCAATATCTCCCCGTTTATCGCGCAGAGTTGTAATCGAACAGAGTTCAACGATTTTGACTGTTTTGTGATCGACGTGTGGACTGGTTTTGATGAGAGCGGTGTGTGTCAGTCCGGTCAAGCGATTTACGTCTTATATCTCTGTTTCAACCAGCAAACGGAGCAGCCGGAGTTTTGGTTTCGCGATTCGACCTGTGTCGAGCCTACGGGTCCGGTTCAGACACCGACACCGACACCGACACCGACACCCACCCCAACTCCACCAACAGTTCCAACTCCATGGCCAAGTCCATCTCCACCTCAACCCGAGCCACTAAATCCTCCGCCGGACATATTGCACACGGTTGCAAGAATACGCGTACAAATGCCGGACGGTACTACAGTAGAGTTTCGGTCTAGCGATGAAGTTTGCAACTACTCCTTGCTGTCACCAAGTTGTGAGGCGGGCACGCCAAACACTTATCTGTCTGTTGACGGTTCGAGGATGCGCCTGGAAAAAAGAGAGACGCAACCGAATAATGAAGTACGTGACGTACTTTACTTGCCCGACGGAACAAAATATCTGTTTCCATCTACCACATCCGGATACTACGGAATCGCCGAAAAGATTATTGACTCAAACGGAAACGTATCTAAGTATAGTTTTGCTGATCGGAAATGGACCGATACAATAGGTCGCGAGGTTGTTGATCCACTTCCAAATCCAACCAATTTTGAGCGGCCGATCCCAGGAACACAGCCAATTTCATTGAAAGGCATCGATAACGGCGCTGTGAATTATTCTTTAGTATGGGAGAAACTTCACAATGTCTTTGAGAATCCAGGCAGTACCACTAATAAATTCATCGGACAGGATACATGTCAAAGCCTATTACCTTCCCCGGTCAACGGGTCGTTCCTGTTTGGTAATCAGCCGGCAGATCCGCTTGACGATCAGATCGAGGCACGAGTTAGGTTTATTCGCAAACAACGAGGATGCGCCTCACTTTTCGGTGGCGCAGACGCCACGGTATTTGATCCGGTCGTCCTTTCAGAGGCCATTCTGCCCGACGGGTCGAAGTACACATTTAAGTACAATGAATACGGCGAGATTACAAAAATAACGTATCCGACTGGGGCCTACGAACGCTTCGAATATGAACAGGTAGACGGTGTTGGAGCAGAGGCTTTGGACATCTACACCCAGACAAATCGAGGCGTAAAGAAAAGGTTTGTCAGCGACGACGGAACAGTCGGGTCGGAGAAGCAGTGGACTTACGGTTTTGCTTCCGGCACATCGGTTTATGCCTTGGCGACCGTCGCACCAGACGGAAGTAGTTCCGAAATAATACCAACAATCACGGGTGGTTCATGGTGGGGTTTCGAAGACCCAAGAGACGGAATGGTGAAAGAAGAGCGGGTCAAGGACTCAACCGGAGCCTTGAAGTCACGGACGCTCACAGAATGGACAGCCACTGGTCCACAAGGGGCCGGGGCGTACTCGGAAGCGAAGCGCGATCCGCGGCCTGTTAAAACAATTTCAATAGTGTTCGAGAACGGTCAAGCTCTTGCTACGATGACGGAACACCAGTATGAAACACCGGGTGAGAATGGCAGTACTGCGCCTACCGATTTGAGTTATTTCGCTCGCCTTAACGTCACGCAGACGAAGTCCTATCAGTACTTAGCGCTCACGCCTGCCGAGGCGAATGAGCCTTATGATACGGCGCTCGCGAACCTTACAACTAAATTTCACACACAGGGCGTGGTATCTGGAATCAGCCAAACCGACTACTCGTATAACGCTGACTATCGAGCTAGAGGAATCATCGGGCTGCCTACAGAGACGAGGGTGATGAATCCGACAAATCCGACGGGGCCGCCGCTGGCAAAGACGCAAACCATTTATGACAATCAGCTTCCGGCGGCTCCGGGGACTTATCCTGGTTCGTATAGTGTTGAGAGCTATAGTGTCGGGAACGAACTCAATTGCGGTGATGCTCAGAATCCGAAAGTTTGCTGGCAGAACCCGCAAAGCAGCCGGTTGGGACGGCATACTACTTCCAGGGTTTGGAATGCGGAGGGCGGCAATTGGATAGAAACGCACACTCGATACGATATTTTTGGGAACGCGATTGCCGCACGCGACCCGGTTGGGAACGAGGTGACGACGGAGTTTTCTCCTGGTTACAAGTATGCTTACCCGACCAAGGTGATAGCTCCGGCGCCTGATCCGACCAATACGACGGGGACGAATCTGACTTCGACGGTTGAGACGACGTATGACTTTTCGACCGGGCTGCCCTTGACGGTGAAGGACGATTTTGGGCAGATCACTCGAACCCAGTATGACAGCGGCTTGCGGCCATGGCGGGTGTTTGGCGAGAACTTCACCGCGCCGGAATCGCAGACGATTTACGGCGTGCCGGACGCGACGACTGGGCAGCTTCCGCCGGATCAGCGCTTCGTGAAGGTTCGTAAACAGATCGACGCAAGCAATTGGGATGAGGCGACGAGTTGGTTCGACGGGCTTGGGCGGACGGTGAAGACGCAAGCGAGAGACTCGCAGGGCGATGTGTTTGTCGAAACCAAGTACGACTCGATGGGTCGTGTCGAGCGAGTGACGAATCCCTATCGTAATGGCGACACGGTTTACTGGTCGAAGACCCGGTACGACGCTGCCGGCCGGGCGGTGGAGGGTTATGCTCCGGCGGAGTTGGCGAATCTGGCAAATGCACAGAGTTTGGGCGTGACTTCGTTCGATATTTCCAAGGTGCCAGGGTTCGTCGGG
>JABFSB010000055.1 GCA_013140875.1 Acidobacteriota bacterium | reverse complement strand
GGCTGATGCAGCACGTCATCCCGCTGTTCGGCCGAGGCGAAGGGAATATCGCTCGCCTTGAATTTCGGTTGTCCGATCGCGGCCTCAAACCAGTAGTGGCCCGGGGTGATCTCGTCGATCAGGCGATAATTTTTGATACCGCTGCGTGTTCCGAGTTTCAAGCCTGGTTCGGACCAAAGGTTTTTAAAATAGATGTAAGAAACCGCACATCGCGTTCCGTTGCCGGAAAATCCCGCGATGCTGCCGTCAGGATTTACGATCTCGCAGAAAAAATCAGCGTCCTCGGCATCCAACGGATTTATCACGGCAATGCCGTCTGCTCCGGCCCCGGTGTGGCGGTGACAGATGGCTTTGGCGAAAGCGGGCAGATCGACCTCCGTTGGAATTGAAGCTTTTTCGATCACGATGTAATCGTTGCCGAAGCCGTGAAATTTACAGAAAGGTATCGCCGTCATTTCGATCTTGAGATGGCCGTAATGGTCTCGGTCCCGTTTTTATATCGGAGCGTAAAATCGACCCGATCGCCGACGCTCACACGATCGAGAAGCCCTTTGTCTAAAACATAAAACTCCATCCGCATCGCGGGCATTATTCCGGCTATTTCCTCATGGTCCATCTCGACCGAGCCGAGTGCCGTGTTTATTTTTGTGATCGTGCCTTTGGCGGGATGGTCGCCGTTTTTGATAACCGATGCTGAGGGAACGGGCGTCGAGGCGCTGTTGGCGGTAGACGACTTAGTCGCGTCAGGCTGACTTTCGCAGCCGAATGCGAGAAACAAAATAAGACAAACCGTTAAGTGCCTTGAAAAGGTCATGGATTTACTATCGCCGTGCCGCCGGCGCCGGAACGATTTTTAGTGTCAGCGTTTCGGTGCCGCGTTTCACAACGACTTCGTATTCCTCGCCGGCTTTCATCACGCCAAGCGCAAACATGTAGTCAGAAATATTGCGAACGTCCTTGCCGGCCAATTTAATGATTTTGTCGCCTCCCTTCAAACCGGCCTTTGCCGCTGGCGAACCATCGCGTACACCGTCGACGCCGAGGCCATCGTTGCCCTCTGCGTAGCTTGGTATCGTGCCAAGGCTAACAGAGAACGTCGTACGGCCTCCCATGCCGGAAGATGCCGCGACCTTGTATGTCGGGCGGGTGGGGTTTTCGTCAATGGATCTTGCGATTGCGGCCACGTAGCCTGTAATTTTCGTCAGGCCTTCGTAATTGATCTTTTCGGCGGTGTCGGACGGTTTGTGATAATCGAGATGTGTGCCGCTGAAGAAAAAAAGTACCGGGATTTGCTTGCCATAGAACGATGAGTGATCAGATGGGCCAAAACCATCTTCATTGAGTTGAAGTGAGAATATCTGAGCATATACATGGCCCAGACCTTCTGTATGCATACCAACAGTGCTGCGACCTTCGATTAATTGCTTCCATTCATTCGCGGTTCCTATTCCTCCAACCGTCAACTTATTCTCATTCAACCGCCCGACCATATCAAGATTTATCATTGCAATGGTTTTATCAAGAGGCCAGACGGGGTTGTTGACGTAATGCTTCGATCCCAGCAGGCCTTCTTCCTCGCCGCCGAAGGCGATGAAAATGATCGTGCGTTTGTTCGGAAGGGCACCCTTGCTACCGCGCGGGTTTCTGCCTGCAAATTGGCGGGCGAGTTCGATGATGGCGGCGGTGCCTGAGGCGTTGTCGTCGGCGCCGTGGTGGATGTCGGAAGAGTTGGGCGAAAGACTTGAGCGGCCGCCGCGGCCGAGATGATCGTAGTGAGCACCGATGACGATGGCTTCGTTTTTCAGGGTTGGATCATTGCCTTCGACAATACCGATGACGTTGTATGCGTCGACAATTTTCTTTACCAGGTCGACTTTCAGGCTGACGGTAGCATTGATATTGCCGATGGGCACACTCCCTACCGGTCGTGTTTCCGCCTGGTATGGCGGCGCATTGCCCTTCATCCTCAGCCACTTTTCGATCTCGTTTACTTCTTTTACGTCCTTTACACCGAGCAACCCGGCGGCCGCACCGCGGTCGATTATGACGACCGGTATCGCCGTGTCACCAAGTGTCGGTTCATAACTGAGCTTTGAAAGCGGGTCCGACCTGAAGTCGTCCGACTGCGCGATAAGGATCAACGCCTTTGCCCCTCGTTCCTTTGCGATATTGGCCATCATCGGCGTGCCCATTCGGGCAAATTCCGACCGCGGTCCGAGGCCTTCGGGAATGCCATTGAACGCAAGGACGACCTTCCCGGTAACGTCGAGGCCGGCATAATCGTCGTAACCTTTATCCGAGATTCCGAAGCCGGCGAAAACAAGTGGTGCATTCACGACCTCGCCATTAAGTGAGTTGGCAAAATACGAATAGTTCACGCCCGGCTCAAGCTTTCGCTCGCCCGTCGACGCATTGTTGAAAGCCAGGTCCGACCCAGGATTAGGACTCACGCCAGAGATGTAAGGGAACGCCTGCAAAAAATTTCCCTTGCCCTTTTCAGTCTTAATGCCGGGCTTAAGTTTAGACTGGGCAAACTGATTCGCCACGTATCCCGCCGCCGTTGTCCCGCCCGCCTCGCCGGTCTTCCGACCTTCCAACTGGTCGGAAGCCAGATATTGAACGTGTTTGCGAAGATTTGCTTCGAGAGCATCGGCGGGCGCGGATTTCTGAGCGACGCCCGTAAAAGCGGCAATCAGAAAGAGAAGTAGCAGGCCAAATTTGTTAGGCATATAAATTCAAAACGGGATACGCAGTATGATCAGGATGACCACCCATCTTGTAAATCCTGTTCATGCTGCTTGCGAATTCTAGTTAACCCAATCCGCGATAAACACATTTGTGTCACCCTGGTTCGCGGCGTTGCGGTTTGAGGCGAAGACCAGCTTTTTACCGTCGGGCGAGAACATCGGGAAACCGTCGAACGATTCGTTGAACGTTACGCGTTCCAATCCGGTGCCGTCGACGTTTATCAGAGCAAGATCGAAATTGCGCTTCCGAGCGCCGGTTGCGAAATAATTGGTGCAGAAGATTATCTTCTTTCCATCGGGCGTAAAGAACGGAGCGAACGAACCGCCGCCCAAATTAGTGACCTGCCGCTTGCCGGTTCCGTCGGCGTTCATGACCCAAATCTCGAAAACGACGGGCACGATGAGGTGTTTAGCTAGCAAGTCTTTGTATCGTTTGATTTCGTCGGGGGATTTCGCGGCGGAACGGCGGTACACGATCATTTTCGAATCGGGCGAATAGAACGCTCCTCCGTCATACCCGATCTCGTCCGTCAGCCGTTTTACATTCTTGCCGTTAGTGTCCATCGAATAAAGATCGAGGTCGCCATCGCGTTCCGACGTGAAGATGATCTTTTTGCCATCGGGCGAAACGGTCGCCTCGGCGTCATAGCCCGGCGTGTTGGTCAGTTTCTTTATGTCGCGGCCCTCCGGCGTCGCGGTGTAAATATCGTAATCGGGATACACGGCCCAAACGTATCCTTGCGAAAAATCGGGGTTCGGCGGGCAATCCTTGCCGCCGCCGTGCGTCGATGCATAAAGCATTTTTTTTCCGCCCTTAAAAAAGTAAGAGCACGTCGTCCGGCC
>JABFSB010000052.1 GCA_013140875.1 Acidobacteriota bacterium | reverse complement strand
GCTTTGGCGAAAACGGAGAAGGAACTGGGACGTGCTCTGGAAATCCTCGAATGGGTCGCAGCGTCCGCGCTGCCTTCGGGCGTTTTGGCGGAGCAAATGAACCCTGAAACCGGCGAACCCGCGTCCGTTTCGCCGCTGACGTGGTCGCATTCGACCTTTGTCGCAACGGTTATGAACTATCTTCACAAGGAAGCCCTGATCCTCGACCGACGCAAGAATTGACAACAAGTCACTGCCCGCTTTTTCTTGAAAACGGATTAAGCGTAAACTAGCTCCTTATGCGAAAAGCGAAAATCCTCGCGACCCTCGGGCCCGCTTCGAACACACAGGAAAAGATCGAAATGATGATCGAATCGGGCATTAGCGCGGTCCGCATCAATATGTCGCACGGCACGCATGAAGAACACACGGCGGCGATCGCCAACGCCCGTGCCGCGGCGGCCAAATTAAAGCGGGCGTTGTCCATTCTGGTCGATCTCTCGGGACCGAAGATCCGAACGCGAACGCTGAAAGACAAACTTCCGGTCGAGCTAAAAGTCGGCGAGTTGTTTACTATCACGACCCGCGAGATCGAAGGAAATCAGTCGGAAGTTTCGACGAATTTCGACCATCTGCCGGAGGTGGTCGAGCAAGGCACCAGGATCCTGATCGATGACGGTGCGATCGAGCTCGGAGTCGTTTCCAAAACGGAAACGGACGTGCTTTGTCGCGTGCTGGTTGGCGGATGGCTAAAGGAACGAAAAGGCATCAACCTGCCAAACGTGCGGCTGCCGATCCCTTCGATGACCGAAAAAGACCACGCCGATCTGATATGGGCGATGGGGCAGAATGTCGATTACATCGCTTTGTCGTTCGTACGCCAAGCCGAGGATTGTCGTCAGGTCAAAGACCTAATCAAGAAGATGAACCCCCGCACGATGGGCCGAGCCCTTCTTGTCGCAAAGATCGAGATGGCCGAGGCGATAGAGAATCTCGATGAGATCATTGCCGAAACCGACGGTGTGATGGTCGCCCGCGGCGATCTGGGCGTCGAAACCAGCGTTGAACTCGTACCTGTCTATCAAAAACGGATCATCGAAAAAGCGGTCGCCAACGACAAGTTTGTAATAACTGCGACGCAGATGCTCCAATCGATGATCGAGAGCCCAAGTCCAACGCGGGCCGAGGCGTCGGACGTTGCAAACGCCGTGTGGGACGGCAGCGATGCCGTAATGCTCTCGGCCGAGACGGCGTCGGGCAATTATCCGGTCGAGGCTATCCGCACCATGGCACGCATTATCGATGCCGCCGAAACCGTAAAACCCGCACAGCTTAGAAAGCCCGTAAAATTCTCGCAGCCGCCTTCCGGCCGTACCAGCCAGGCACTGTGCAAGGCCGCCGCATATGCAGCAAAGGAAGTCCTGACCGAAAAGGTCGCCGTGTTTACGGAATCCGGCTTAATGGCGCGACGGCTTTCAACCATCCGCTCCGGCCTGCAGACATTCGGCCTGACAAGTTCGCGGGATGCATGTAATCAACTTGCACTGATCTGGGGAGTCGAACCATACATGCACGAATCCGGCGGAACGACAAACGATATGCTTCGCGAAGGCGAAAAGACCCTTGTAAAAAGCGGCGTTGTCTCGCCCGGCGAAACAATAATAATGATGGCCGGCCGCCTGTCGGGCCTCGGCCTGTCCAGCTCCGTTATCGTCTGGACGATCGGTGAGGACATTCCAAAACGGTAGCGTCTTTTTCTCTTGCTTTCACGCACCAGTATAAATAAAAAGACCGCAGACCGGCATGCCGACGATCTGCGGACTTTCTAAATAGGGTCGATCCCTAATTTGTCGCGGCCTTGGAAAGGAGCTGTTCCGATGCCATTGCGGCGCCTTTTATTCGCGATTCGATCTTTTGAAACGCGATGTCGCGGGCGACGTCGGGCGAGCCGTGTTTAGGTTTTACATCGATGCTGAATGGCGAAAAACCGCAGTCGTCGGTTGCGCCGAGGCGGTCGGCGGGAATATATTTCGCCGCCAACAATAAATCGTCGCGAACTTCCTCGGGCGTTTCGACACGCGGATTCTGCGGATTGATCACGCCGATAAAAGCGACCTGCTTCACTCCATTTGCATCTTCGCGGCTGTGTTCGCCAATCAACTTGTAAACGCGTTCCTTGTCGGTCTCGCTGGCAAGTTGAATGAGGAAATAACCGGCATTCATTTTGAACATGCTCGGCAGCAATTCCGCATAATCGACATCGGCGCTGTGCGTAGAATCACAATCGCCGCCCGGGCATGTATGAATGCCGATGTCCTTTCGCTCCTCGGCCGTAAAACGGTCAAGCACGCGGTTGTTCAGATCGACAAAACTTTGCAGCATTCCTCGTCCGGTCCATGGATTGTTCGGATCGTTTCGGCAGGCCAGACGGCCTTCCGTAAAATCGATCGATACACGCTTTGCACCCGCATCAAAACATTTGCGAATATCTTTTTCGCACTCATCGACAAGATCGCTCAAAAACTGCTCTCGTGTGTATCCGGGAACCTCGCCGTCGAGCGGATAAAGCAACGCAAGCATCGATGGAGCGATAACCGCCTGCTTTAAAGGCTTCGTCGCCAACGGAAGTGCCTTCTCAAGATAATCGGCGGCGTATGTTTTGTATTTGAAGGGCCCGCCCGTCAAACGCGGCAACTGCCTGTGATGGCCGTCGGTAAAGATGGCGAAATACTGCCCGTCACCCGCAAGATTATCGGCCAAGCCTTTTCCGGCCAGCGTGTCGGCCAACGGATATGTTGCAAAGCTGGAGGCACGCTGCTCGCCGTCCGAATTTATCGGCGAGCCTGTCGCTTCCATACGCTTTATCGAATCAAGGCATGCGGCATCCTGCTCCGCCTGAAGTTCGCCAAATGTAATTTTGCCCGCATCGTAGTCAGCGATGGCAGCCTGAAGCTTCGCCGGTCGCGGAAGCGAGCCGACGGGTTCGGTTGGAATCGACATAATAATCCTCCGTTAAGTTTAGTTTTAGATCGGGGAAGACTTAATTATAGACCCGGTTGAGGATTAAGCAAGAAGAGCATCGTTCGGCAGTGTCCTAATTTGTGCTGCGAGTTTCGGAGCCGGGTCATTTTCTTCCTTCGCGTTCTTCGCGATTTTCGCGTGAAATTCTTTGCCCCCATCGTTCAGTCCGAAATCAAAACGCCAGTTCAGGCATACCTGCGGCCAAAGCCTGAGTCCGAACCAAGGCCCTTAATAGTTCCGAGGACTTCTTTCCGATATTGCTTTTTACATGAACAGGACATCAGGGCAAGCTCGGCCGCGTGAGCTTGTGGCTGCGCGGCTCCCGCATCGGTGGACGCCCCGGCGACGTGTGCCAGCTCATGGATCAGTGTACAGACAAGGACTGCGGGATCGTTATCGAAAAATAACTGCGGGTCGAGCCCGATGTCACGGCCGGCATTATTGGCGTCCGGAAGATCTGAGTAGCTGTAGCCTTGTTTTGGCTCAAGGCAATGAATGACAAGGTCGCCTTCGCCGAGAATTGTCGACAACGTCTTTTTCTGAAAAAGTGTCGCGAAATACTCGTTGCACATCTTTTGCCCTGTCTTTGGA
>JABFSB010000285.1 GCA_013140875.1 Acidobacteriota bacterium | reverse complement strand
AGGAAAACCAGCCTTCTGAAAATGCAAAAAACGGCGACAGAAGCGCGAATGTCGCGAAACCGCCGATTATCAAGTCGAAAAGTCCGGCGTTGAAACGCATCGCGATCGGGGCAAGATCGTCGATATCGCCGCTTTCGGGCTCTGCGTCCTCGACGAACGGCAGTTCGGGAATTTTCGCTTCCTCGTCGGCCCGGTTATCGCGGATCTCGATCTTTTGCGACCAGTTGTCCTTTAATCGGGGTTTTGCCTCGGCCGGAATTTCCGCTTCGTCAAAACTCGACGCCATTTTCGCGGCTTCAGGGATCGGGACGAGCTTGTTCGTATCGTATTCTTTCTTTTCTATCTTTAATGAAGAAACAAGTTTTGGCCGCACGGCCATTGAGGGTTCGGCGGCCGTTTTTTTAACCGGCAGGTCGGGAAGGTCTTCAGAACGCGAAACGACGCTGTAAGGAAATTTTCGGCTTGCCTCTTTGGCCACGCGGATGCCTTCGCGGGCTTTTTCCGATGGCAAGTATGCCCGTCGAGATGCTTCGATCCGTTTGAGGGCATTTGTAAGTTTTGTGTCGGGTTCAGGCGAAGATTTTGGCGTCTCGGCGTAATCGAGTTTCAGGGCATTCGCACCGCTCGTCGGAGCTTGTCTCGGCGATCCCGCAACCGCGTTTGTCGATACGGCATCCACCGTGCGCCGGCCGGAACGCTGGCGGACCGAATTCTGGAGCTGAAGCCGCCAATCCGGAATTTTTGCGTTCTTATTGATAAATTCGGCAAGGGTTGGGCTGGTCTTTTTGCTGCCCACGTCCGATGTCTGAAATGGCCGCTCCGGTTTTGCCTCGGGAGCGGCGGGTTCGTCCGCTTCCTGAACGGGCACGGGTCCGGCCGCCGCTGATGCTGGAAAGGGAACCGCGTCTGCACGATCTTCGACAAAATGAAACCTGACCGGCGCGGCAATCGGCGTGAGGCTGGATTCCAGCTCTTCACGAACCGAATCGTCTCTCATCGCTCCGCAACTGACGCACATCGAAAGCTCCGGCGCGAGTTCGCGTTGACATCTAGTACACTTCATAGGCCTTTATCAAGAGAAAATTGTGAGTATTAAGCGCGAGCCCTTTGGACGAAAACGTAAAAAGATTATCAGAAAGTACTTTAAGCCGTCAACCCTAAAGCGCAGAAAAGTTGAGGCTTAGCGGATTGCTGTAAAGCCTCGCGAATATGTGCGCAAATCTGTGGAAAAGCTGGACTTAAGGGTCCTGCGGGTTTTTTACGCGTGATCCTTCTCCCTATGTTTAGAAATCTTTTAAACACAAAGGACACCAAGGTGAGGACACAAAGAACGCAAAGGATATTTCCTTAAAGCGGCTGGCGCCCGGCGAATCCGGCCTCGACTTCGTGCCACCATTCGATCTCTTCTTTTTCGCCAAGCTGCCAGCAAAGCAGAACGACGCGTCCTTCGCGCATGCAGGGAAAATCGATCAGGCCGCGTGTGTAGTCTTTCAATTGCACGCCTATATCGTTGAGCTCGGTCGTAAGCTTTCCGACCTCATAGAGCGCCTTGACATAATTCGAGCCACCGGTCATTCCGCCGCCGGCTTGCGAGGCTTTTGCCGCAGCCCGAGAGCCGTCACGATATTTGTCTATCCGGGAATAGAGTTTCTGGATCGAAACAAGCCGATGCCTAACCGCGGGCAGCATTTCGTTCGCCTCTGAGACGGTGAACAACTTCATGTTTCGTTCTTGATGCGGATCTCGTCATCACGTTCGCTGTGTTCCGGGAAGCTGCGATTCGGGCTGGACGAGCGATGCTGGTCGCGTCCAACGGCGCGAAAGCCGCTGCCTGTGATGTGCATTTCGTCCGGAGGAACGAATGAAGGCACGTCGTAATCGCCGGTCTGCGTCACGTCCTTTCTAATCAATTCGGCGATGTCCCCGAGATCTATGAAAAAATCAGCAACATCGATAAGGCGCGGCGCCGTGTTCGAACGGAAACCGGCGACCTCGACGCGGCATCCCTTGTACGCGACCGCGTTGATGGCATAGACAAAATCCTCGTCGCCGGAAACCAACACGGCCGTGTCATAGCGGCCCGCAAGGCTGAGCATATCGACCGCGATTTCGACATCGAGATTTGCTTTGCGTGTTCCATCGTAGAAGGTTTTAAGTTCTTTTTGCACGACGCGAAAACCGTTGCGTCGCATCCACAGCAAAAAGCCTTGCTGGCGTTCGGCACCGGCATCGACGCCCGTATAGAAGAACGCGCGAAGCAGCCGG
The DNA here is from genome assembly GCA_013140875.1 of Acidobacteriota bacterium. GTDB lineage: Bacteria > Acidobacteriota > Blastocatellia > Pyrinomonadales > Pyrinomonadaceae > OLB17. The sequence goes on along the minus strand of JABFSB010000285.1, from coordinate 1,327 downwards.
CCGTCGCCCAAAAGAATGCGCAGCAGCTTGTTGTAATCGATATCGATGTTGTGGAACCGGGCCGCGTGGAAAAGATTATTGCCGTCAATAAAAACCGCTACGCGACCGCGATGTCCAAACTTCCATGAGGAGCTTGTACTCGTGTCGAACTGCATTTGTTTAACCTCGTCGGATGAGTGTGCAGCTATTTCGAGTGACGGCCGGCCGAGAAGGCGAGATTTGACAACTTTATTTTCTAAATCAAATAGCGAAAGCGTTATGGAATCGAATTCGTTTATGCAATGGTCAATTTCAAATCAAACCGAATAATTTTTTTTGATCAAGATCTCTATAACCGGTACTCGCAAATATACTCAACTCTAGTTTGCCTTTACGAAACGTTCGGGTCAAGCAATTTTGGGAAGAATAAAAAGAAACAAAGAATGCACACGAATTGAACACTATCCAGTTCGCTGCGTGATAAACTGCTCTTTTTGGGCCTTACAGCACGATGTCGAATGACCACAAAGAGGAACAGATAGGCGGCATGAAGCTGCGCGAAGAAGAGATCGGCTTTAGCACCGATCAAATGATCGCGTGCACAAAATGCGGAAAATCGAATCCGCCGAATCGTGCAAACTGTTTGTATTGCGCCTCATCTCTGGCGAATTTTGTTGACAGTTTAGGCGGGCCGAAGCTGAATCTGAGACAGCTTGAAAACTGGGAGAACGGATTCAATGTCGTCCAGGTCTCTCGGATCCAAACGGCCGACACGGCAACGATCGCTAAATTTCTCGGTCACCATCAGGAGAATCTCGAAGACCTGCTCGGCGCGACAAACTGTATTCCATTGGCGAGACTGGAATCGGAGTCCGATGCCGCAATCGCAAGAGATCATCTAACGCAGCTTGGGTTGGATGTTCGCATCGTTACCGATGTCGTTCTAAAGGTGGGCAAGCCGAATGTGCGGGCCCGCTCGGTCGATTTTTTGTCCGAAGGAATTTGCGTCACATCATTCAATACCGGCGAAACAAAGACTTTCAGTTCGGACCAGATCGCTCTCATCGTGATCGGTACCGTTTTCGAATCAAAGCATGAATCGGTGGAAAAGAGAAAGAAAAAGGGCGAGCGAAAAGCGATCCTTGAAACAGCCACCAGCACCGACGATCTGGTCGTCGACCTCTATGGATCGGCTGACGAACAAGGATGGAGGATAATGGCTAAAGGGTTTGATTTTTCAGGGTTGGGCAGCGAAAAGGCTCTGCTTGCCGGTGACAATATGACCCGGTTGCTCGGAAAGATAAGGACTTTCGCTTCGGCCGCAAAATTCGTCGATGAGTACGGGCAC
>JABFSB010000271.1 GCA_013140875.1 Acidobacteriota bacterium | reverse complement strand
TTATTGCACGGATCGCGCCGGAAGTTGAACTTTACAGCATCAAGGTTCTCGGCTCGGCCGGGCTCGGCGACGGCCAGGCGTTTCTGGCCGGTCTCGAGTACGCAATAAAACACCGTTACCAGGTCATCAACCTGAGCTTGGGTACGACCAAGCCGCAATTTTTTTCACCGCTTCACGACCTGCTCGACCGGGCCTATCAGGCCGGCTGCATCGTTGTCGCGGCCGCAAATAATCTTCCGCATCCAAGTTTTCCGTCCGTTTTCTCTTCATCGCTTATTTCGGTGATAAAAAGCACCGAAAAAGATCCGCTGAATTTCGGTTTCCATTTTGGCGAGGTGATAGAACTTACTGCTCCCGGCGTGAATGTACGAACGGCCTGGCTGGATGGAGGTCATCGTACATTGACCGGCAATAGTTTCGCCTGTCCGCACATCGTCGGCGTTATTGCGCTCCTTCTCGAAAAGCATCCTGAAATGACGCCGTTTCAGGTCAAATCCGCCCTCTACGCCATCGCCGGCGAGAACCTGAAAGAATCGGCCGCTCCGGTTGAGTGACTCCCGGCTATTTTTAGCCATCGTTTTGCAATTTAGAAAGCAAAATGTTTTGATTATCAGTACCGAATACGGGCAAATTTCAACTACTTTTATGTCTGCAAATTTCAATCTTCCGCCGCTCGATATCGAGCAATATACCCTGGATAACGGCCTTCGGGTAGTGTTAAACCGCGACGATTCCGTTCCGGTCGTGGCCCTTGCCGTTTACTATGACGTTGGTTCGCGCAATGAACGAGAGGGACGCACGGGATTCGCGCACCTGTTCGAGCATATGATGTTCCAGGGCTCGGCGAACGTGAAAAAAGCGGAGCACTTTCAGTACATTATGAAGGCCGGCGGCACGATGAACGGAACAACGTCGAGCGAGCGTACCAATTATTTTGAAACGTTGCCGGCCAGTGAACTCCCACTGGCGCTGTGGCTTGAATCGGACCGCATGCGTTCACTCGCCGTTACGCAGGAAAACCTCGACAACCAGCGTGAAGCGGTGAAGGAAGAAAAACGGCTGAGATATGACAATCAGCCGTACGGCCAGATATTCGACCTGATCGCCGAGATGATCTATAAAAATTTCTCGAACGCACATTCGACCATCGGTTCGATGGAAGACCTGGACGACGCGACGGTTGAAGACGTGCAGGAGTTTTTCCGCATTTACTATGCTCCTAACAATGCCGTGCTGACATTGTCGGGAGCTTTCGAGACGGATACGGCGAAGGAATTGATCGAGACCTATTTTGGCGATATTCCTTCACAGGCGTTACCTCCCGCGATAGATGTAGAAGAACCACGCGAGGTCGCGGCCAATTATAAAGAGTGGGAAGACAAACTCGCACCCTTTCCCGCGTTCCTTGTCGGCTGGAAAATACCGAAACGCCGTTCGGCCGAGTTCAACGCGCTCTATCTGGCGGGTAAGCTGCTTTACGACGGCGAAAGCTCGCGCCTTTATCAAAAATTGGTCAAAGGCGAAGAAAGCGTTATTCAGTTATTCGGCTTCACCGATGAACGCCGCGGGCCATCAAGCATTTATGTCGGCGCTATTCCAAAGCCCGAAAAAGACCTCAGCAAGATCCGCGACACGATCATGACCGAGATCAGGCACATAGCCGAGCACGGTCCGACCGCGGACGAAATGCAGAAGCTGCATAATCAACTGATCAATGACACCGTTCGCCTGCGGCAGTCTTCGCAGGGCCGTGCCCAGAACATCGCGGAATTTGCACTGTATGACGGCGATCCGACACTCATCAATATCGAGCTTGAAACTCTTATGGCCGTAACGCCCGAGCAGATCAGAACTACTGTCCATGAGTTTCTCGATTCCGAAAACCGCTCGCTGCTCGACGTAGTGCCCGCTGGAAAGGTTGAGAAAGCCGCCTAAGAAGATTTTTATGACTCAAGTTGATCTTACGAATGCTCCGGGCCCGCTTGCTCCGGTGCCGTTCAATATTCCGCAGGCTTACAAGACTACCCTGGACAACGGATTGCGCGTGGTCGTTTTTGAAGATGAGCGTCTGCCGCTCGTCAGCTATCGGCTTGCGTTCATGACGGGTGACGCCGACGATCCGCCAAAATCGGTCGGACTTACATCGGCCCTGGCGTCTATGTTGACCGAAGGTACCGAGAATTATTCAAGTCTTGCCCTTGCCGAAAAGATCGAACGCCTCGGAGCATCTATCTCGGCAAGTTCTTCGGACGATTTCACGATAATAGCGGCGTCGACATTGGCCCTCTATAACTCCGAGATACTAAACCTTGTAGCCGAGATCGTTTTCCGGCCGACATTTCCTGAAAACGAGCTCGACCTGTATCGCCGAAACATGATCGAGAATCTAAAGTTTCAGCGGTCGCAGCCGAATTTTCTCGCGAACGAGCAAACGGCCCGGTTGATCTACGGCAAGCACCCGTATTCGCGCGTTTCGCCCAAGGCCGCCGATATCGAGAAGCTTACATCGCAGGCACTGGCCGAATTTCACCGTCGCCAGTTCGTTGCTAATAACGCGGTGCTCATAGTAGTAGGCGATGTGGAACGCGAATCTCTCGTGAACGAGCTGAACGAGCATTTTGCCGACTGGGAGCGCGGTGCCGTCGCAAAAAATCAGGATGAGGCCCCGAAGTTGAGAGAAGATTCGATACTTACGATCGTCGATCGGCCGGGTTCCGCTCAAGCTAATATAGTCCTTGCGAATTTGGCGATTCGTCGTGTGGACCCGGATTATTTTGCCGTACTTGTGATGAATCAAGTCCTCGGCGCGGGTGCATCGTCGCGAGTGTTTATGAACCTTCGCGAAGAAAAGGGATACACTTACGGGGCCTATACGCGAACGGACGCGAAAAGGAATGCCGGCGATTTTGAAGCGACAGCGGAAGTCAGGACCGCGGTCACCGGCGATTCACTTAAGGAATTTTTCTTTGAGCTGAACAGGATGCGGGATGAAGATGTAGCCGATGCCGAACTGGCGGACGCGAAAAACTTTCTCACGGGAGTTTTTCCGATAAGGGCCGAAACGCAGGAAGGCTTGACCAACCTCATCGTCTCGCAGGAGCTTTACGGCCTTCCCGACGACTATCTGCAAACTTATCGTGAGAATGTATCGGCAATAACGGCGGCGGACGTTCGCCGGGTCGCAAACAAGTATATACACCCGGACAAATTAGCGATCGTAATAGTCGGAGATGCCGGCGAGATCTTGCCGCAGGCGAGGGAATACGCTTCGGATGTAAAAATATTCGACGCTGACGGAGTTGCTCAGTCGGTCGAGCAGTATGAACGAGTAAATGACGGTGAGGCATCCGATTTTGCGGGTGCGTGGAAATTAAGCCTCGATTTCCAGGGTCAACAGGTACCGGTTTCACTGACGATCGCTCAGGAAGGGAACTCGGTAAAAGGAACTTTGGAAACTGTACTGGGAAACGGTGAAATAACATCGGGAACCGTTCGCGGCGACAAAATAGCTGCAACCGCGAACACCGATATTCAGGGCCAGAGCGTAGAGTTTCAGATAAACGGCGCTCTTACAAATGGCACTATCTCCGGGAC
>JABFSB010000301.1 GCA_013140875.1 Acidobacteriota bacterium | reverse complement strand
CCCATAATCCAGCTGACGCGGGAGTGTCTACGATACCCGCAGGCTTTACCTATTTCGGGCAGTTCGTGGATCACGATATAACGCTTGACGTGTCGTCAACGCTAGATGCGGCGACTGATGCAAACACGATCAATAATATGCGAAGTCCTTCGCTCGATCTGGATTCCGTTTATGGTCGCGGACCGGGCCTTGATCCATTTCTATACGAATTCCCGCCGTCTCTGGTCCCCGCCACCGCGATCAAACTTAAAACCGGAGCAAACCGGCCGAGCGGCCCCGGCGGTCCAAGCGGCAACGGTTTGCCGGGGGGAATGGTTGCGCAGACGACGTTTGATGTGCCGCGTATCGCGGGCACTAACACAGCGGTAATCGGTGATCCGCGTAACGACGAGAATCTGATAGTCGTGCAGTTTCACCATGCAATGCTGCGTTTTCATAACGCCGTTGTGGACCTGCTGCTCGCGGCTTCTTTTGCGGGCGATATTTTCGCCGAGGCCAAGCGGATAGTGACACATCATTATCAGTGAGCCGTTGTGCATGATTTTCTCGGAAGGGTCTGTGGTGCAGCAACCGTAACGAGCGCAATGACTAGTGTCCTGACTGGTATTGGAAGCGTGTTTCGCATGCCGGTCGAATTCGCTGTCGCGGCTTATCGCTTCGGACACAGTTTGATACGTGACAATTATTTCGTGAACTTCAATTTTCGACCCGCATCACTTGGACAGGTTTTTCAATTCAATCGCAACCCCTTGCTTCCGGTGCTGTCTAATTGGGTCGTGGATTTCAATATGTTTTTCGATACCGGCGTACCCGTGCTGATTGACGATGGTATGGGCGCGCTCGTCCCATTTACCGGAAATAAGGCGAGAAAAATTGACAGCGTTATGGCTGCGGGCCTTGAATCTCTACCCGGCTTTCCTCCCGGACTGATGGCGATCCTGGCGACGAGGAACCTCCGCCGGGGATTGGCCCTTGGTCTGCCTAGCGGACAAGGCATGGCGAACTCGTTCGGAATTGCTCCGATGACGGCCGCACAACTGACCTCAGGGCTGCCCGCCGCTGAAATCGCGGTGTTGAACCAAAGCGGTGGACTGCTCTTGAATAAGACTCCGCTTTGGTACTACGTGCTTCGCGAGGCCGCAGTGCTCGGAGGCGGAAATCAACTGGGGCCGGTCGGCGCGAGAATCGTAGCCGAGACGTTTGTCCGAATACTTAAGCGAGATGCGGGTTCCTATTTAAATGTGTCGGGCGGCTTCACGCCTATGCTCCCTTCGGCCACGCCGGGTGACTTTACGGTCGCGGACCTCGTGATCTTTGCCGGGGTCACTCAACCATAACACCACGAACGAATCCGGGGACAGCGCAACCGCCACTGTCCCCGGAATCTTTTCTACCAAGAGCCTGGCTATAAAATTTTCGCTCGGCAATATATTGCTAAATTGGCTCAACTAGCTCGGCAAGAGTTTCAAAATAGCGCCGGTGTGTTCGTCTCACAGCGGCCTCGCTCGAGGCTTCTAAAATAACGACTTCGTGCTCGACACCTCGCCGATTAAGTTCGAGTTCGAGTTGTAAACGCTCGTTCGCCGCTAATCGTCGGTCATCATCGGCAAAACGCTTGAAAGTCACCAACTCGCCACGGCGTCTATTATACTCAATCAGAAATATCATGGCCTTCTTCTTCTACCTTCTTATTCATCGATCAATCTTCGCAATTTAGTAAAAATTTTAACATCAACGGTGCCTAACCCTTTTGTTATCGGTAGCAGCATTGTCTAAAATCTAAAGTTTACCCATGTCCAACGAAGTCGAAAAATATCATGAGGAAGAAAAGATCGGGAAGACTTATGACTTTCGGGTCGTAAAGCGGCTGGTTGGGTATTTAAGGCCGTATTGGAAGCTGGTGGCGGTCGCGTTGTCGCTGACTTTGTTTACGAATGTGCTGGTGAGTTTGCAGCCTTATTTCACCAAAGTTGCGGTTGATGATTTTATTACACCGAAGCGGACGGACGGCATTTGGCTTTTTGCGTTCGCGTTTTTCGGGCTGTTTCTATTCAGGTTTGTTTTTTCGTACATTCAGGAAATCCTGCTGAACATGGTCGGGCAGCGGGTGATGTTCGACCTGCGGACCGAGATATTTACAAAGCTGCAGCGGCAGGAGGTGGCCTATTACGACAAGTATCCGGTCGGGCGGATAATCACGCGGCTGACCTCGGATGTCGACGCGTTGAACGAAATGTTCACGTCGGGCGTGATAGACGTGCTCGGCGATCTGGTAGTAATTTTCGCCATCATCGGCATGATGTTCTGGCTGGACTGGAAGCTGGCCATCGCTTCGTTGATCTCGGTGCCGCTGCTGTTTGCCGCGACGAACTGGTTTCGCAAGCACGCCCGGAACGGTTTCGACCGTGTGCGGACGCGGAATGCGAAATTGAACGCCTATTTGCAGGAATTTATATCGGGAGCGCAAACCGTTCAATTGATGAACGCCGAAGACAAAGCGAAGAAGGGCTTTCACGACATTAACGACGATTATCGCCAGGCGAACATCGAGACTATCTACTATTATTCGGTCTTTTATCCACTGGTCGATTTTATCGGAGCCGTCGGCATTGCGTTCGTAATCTTCTTTTTCGGTGCCGAGTATTTGAGCGGCCTCTCACCAACCGGACAGGCGTTAACGGTCGGCATTCTGGCTTCGTTCATCCAGTATTCGCTCCAGTTATTTCAGCCGATCCGCGATCTTTCGGATAAGTTTAACGTCCTGCAGGCGGCGATCGTCGCCTCGCACCGCATCTTTATTTTGCTCGATCTTGAAATCGATATTAAAAGTCCGGAAAAGCCCCTGAAAACAGGCAAGGCCGTCGGCGATCTCGAATTTCGAAACGTCTGGTTCGCCTATAAGGGAGAAGATTGGGTGATGAAGGACGTTTCGTTCAAGGTCAAGGCTGGTGAAAGCGTTGCCCTGGTCGGGCACACCGGCTCAGGCAAAACTACGGTCACGAATTTGCTGATGCGGTTCTACGACGTTCAGAAAGGCGAGATTCTTCTGGACGGCGTCGACGTTCGTGATTGGGACCTGCACGATCTTCGTTCGAATTTCGCGGTCGTATTGCAGGACGTTTTTCTTTTTAGTGGTTCGATTGAGAACAACATCAGGCTTGGGAACGAAAAAATCGACGCTGATCGAATTCGTTGGGCGGCGAATGAGGTAAAGGCTTCGGATTTTGTCGAAAATCTTGGCGGCCAGTATGAGTTTGAGGTCCACGAGCGCGGCGCGGGATTGAGCGTCGGACAAAAGCAGCTTATCTCGTTCGCCCGCGCGTTGGCGTTCGACCCGACCATTCTAATACTTGATGAAGCGACAAGTTCTATCGACACCGAGACCGAGCAGCTCATCCAACAGGCCGTCGAGCGCGTTATGGATGACCGCACTTCGATGGTCGTTGCCCACCGGCTTTCAACCATTCAGAAATGTGACCGGATAATGGTCTTTCATCACGGCGAGCTTCGCGAAAGCGGCAGCCACAACGAACTGCTCAGCCATCGTGGCCTTTATTGGAAGCTTTTCCAGCTTCAATACTCCGACCGTACACCGCAG
>JABFSB010000303.1 GCA_013140875.1 Acidobacteriota bacterium | reverse complement strand
AAGCGATCCTTGTTTTGCTGCTGCTTTTAGTTGCAGCTACTCAATTTGTTTTTTCGAAACAGCGCCTTCTGGTTGTAGGCGGCGGCGAAAGGCCGGAAGTCGCGGTCAAAAAATTTATCGAATGGAGCGGCGGCGCGAACGCGCGGCTTTTGATGATCACGTGGGCGAGCGGCGTGCCGGAAGAGAGTTTCGAGGCGTTAAAAAAAGATTTTTCCGACTTGCCGACGGCGGCAATCGATCATGCGGCGATGCGGCCGCTTGATGGCGATAAGCGGACGAAATTTATCGAACAGTTAAAAAATGCGACGGGCGTTTTCTTTTCCGGCGGCGACCAAAACCGCATAATGGAAGTGTTGGCCGACGAAGAGCTGCTCAAACTCATCCGCGAAAAATACGCCGCCGGGACGCCGTTCGGCGGAACCAGCGCAGGTGCCGCCGTTATGTCCGATCCGATGATGACCGGCGACGCCGATCTGAAAATTCTCGACGGGACAAAGGTCGGGGTCCGCAAAGGCCTCGGGCTTGTTCCAAATGTGATCTTTGATCAGCACTTCCTGGTTCGTCAGCGCCACAACCGGCTATTCGGGCTCGTAATCGTAAACCCGAAAATGCTCGGCGTCGGTATCGATGAGGATACCGCGGTTTTGATCGAAGACGGCCGAAAGCTGCAGGTCGTCGGCACATCGCAAGTGATGTTCGTGTTTGCCAAACGGCTTAAGGGACCTTTGACACTCTATTTTCTGAAAGCCGGCGAGAATTTCGATCTGGATAAAAGAAAATAGACAACTTCATTGAACTTTTTCTTCCTTTGCCGTCTTTAGCGGCTTTGCGGGAAACTCTTTTCTCACGTTTGGGAGCCACTAAATACAGCAAAACCGTATACATGGGCCGCGTAATCGTGTTAACCTTTTAACTGGCCCCACGGTCGCGCCTGCGTCACTCTTCAAGTTCCGCATTCACCTCACCAAATGTAATTCATGTCGCTTCTTAATATCGAAAGATATCCGGTCTTCCTTTGCTCAGCCATTTCGGTTGTCGTGGCCCTTGCCGTGCTTGCCGGTTGGGTGACGGATATTAGTGTCCTCAAGAGCATTTCTCCGGGCCTGCCCGCGATGAAACCGAACACTGCTCTCGCCTTTGTATTTGCGGGCGTGGGCCTGTTATTCGCGGCACGGGTTCGTCCAAATAAACGCATCTCTTACGCGGCCCTCGTTTGCGGAATAGCTATTTTCTTAATCGGACTGCTAACGGTCCTCGAATACGCGTGGGGCTGGGATCTCCCGATCGACACCTTTCTCATACAGTTACCGAGCCTAAGCGAGGCCGGAGTTCGAATCGGAAGAATGTCACCTCATTCGGCTTTTAACTTCACGCTTGTCGGCATTTCACTAATCTCTATATCGGCGGGGTTTAATAAGTTATCGGGCGCCCTTACGTCGGTCGTTTTTGTGGTCACGATCTTAGCGATGCTGGGCTTGTTATACGGAGCGGAAAGGCTCTACGGGATAAGCCAGTACAATTCGATGGCCGTGCACACCGGCTTACTTTTTTTGGTAATAACCGCCGGTCTCGGGCTGGTCGACGACCGGTCGAGATTGTCCCGGATCATAAAAAGCAAAGGTGCCGGCGGAAGTATGGGACGGCGCATAATACCTCTAGTCCTGATCGTGCCGCCCGTGATCGGGCTGATTTTGCACGCGGGTTTTCGCGCCGGTTTTTACGACGCGAGCTTTCGGCTGGCCCTTACCGTCGGATGCTCGATGATCGTAATGTCGATCGTCTTGTACAAATTCTGCCTGTCTCTTGATGCGATCGACTTTAAGCGTGGCCAGGCTGAAACCGAACTCGCCGACAAAGAGGCCCGATACCGTGAGCTTTTCGATTACAGTCAGGGTTTGATCTGTATACACGATTTGGATGGAGTTTTGACGACCGTAAACCGGGCTACCCTTCGTATGTTGGAGTACACGGAGGAAGAAATCGTCGGCCGTAATCTAAGGCATCTGGTCCGGCCTGAGTTTTTCCCGATGTTCGACGCTTATTTGCGGCAAGTTACCCACGAGGGGCTCGCAAGCGGGCTGCTGGAACTGATATCGAAAAGTGGAAATCGCGTGGTTCTGAGGTACAACAACGTGCTCGCCACCGAAGACGGCAAAGCTCCGTATATCCTCGGCCACGCACAAAATGTGACGGAACTGCTGGACGCGCAAAAACAGCTCAAAACCCTTTCGCTTACGGACGATCTGACCGGTCTTTACAACCGTCGCGGCTTTGCGGCTCTCGCGGAACAACAACTTAAGCTTGAGATGCACACTGGTACGGCCCGCGGACTTACGCTGCTGTTCGCCGATATGGACGGCTTAAAGGCGATCAACGATAATTACGGCCACGAAAACGGATCGGAAGCGATCAAAGCCCTTGGGCGTTTGATCAAATCGGCCGTGCGTGAAGCCGACGTGGTTGCCCGATGGGGCGGAGACGAGTTTGTTATTCTGACGATCGGCGCGAAGGGCGAGAGTCCGCACATGATGGTCGAGCGAATAAACGTGCTTCTAACGGAATATAATGCAAATAGCGGCTTGCCGTATGGTATCGCCTGCAGCATCGGAGTCGCACCGATCGACCCGGACGGCGACGAGACATTCGAAGAAATGATCGCCGCCGCCGACGAAGCCATGTACGTCGAGAAAAAACGACGCAAAAGCGATCGCAATAATATCAATACCCTTGCCCGGCCAAAACCATCTTTGAATTCGGAAACAACGCGAAGCACCTGAACCATCCTCTCTCCAAAAAACAAGCACGAATCTGATAGCCGACCGCGACCTTCTTCGGTAAGATGTCCGTTGAGGTAACCGGATCATAATGGTTGCATCAACGATTCCGATTCGATCGAGGAGCATCGACGTATGGCAGATCAGCATGAAATGGCGAAAGCTTTTGCGGCCCTCCACGTTAAGGGCGATCCGGTAATAATATTCAATGTTTGGGACGCGGGAACGGCCAGGGCCGCGGCCGAGATCGGCGTTAGCGCGGTAGCGACGGGAAGTTATGCCGTGGCGCTCGCAAACGGTTTTGAAGACGGCGAGGCCGTCCCGCTCGATTTGGTATTGGCGAATCTGAAACGGATCGTTTCAACCGTCGACCTGCCCGTTTCGCTCGACTTCGAGGGCGGATATGCCCGTGAGCAGGCCGAGTTGGCTGAAAATATAAAGAAAGTGATCGAGGCCGGTGCGATCGGCATTAATTTCGAAGATCGCATTGTGAACGGTGAAGGCATCTACTGCGTCGAAGAACAAGCCGCACGGATACGGGCGATCCGCCGGGCCGCCGACGAGCTTTCGATCCCGCTATTTATAAATGCGCGTACGGATGTTTTTCTGTCACGCGACACAAGCACACATAGCAAAGATCACCTGAAACAGTCGATCGACCGCGCCCATGCCTATGCCGAAGCAGGTGCCAGCGGCTTTTTCGCCCCGGCCTTGATCTACCCGGATTTCATCGACAAACTTTGTGCGGAATCGCCCCTGCCGGTGAATATTTTGGTCTGTCCCGGCGTGCCCGCGTCGAAACATCTTGCCGACCTCGGCGTCGCCC
>JABFSB010000227.1 GCA_013140875.1 Acidobacteriota bacterium | reverse complement strand
CAGATTTCGGCCGTCTGACGGGCTTCATGTACGCTGCCGCGGCCGGATTACGGCCTACGAAAAGCGCGGCGAATACCAGTTGATGGTCGATTCTCTCGAGCCCGTGGGCGAAGGCGCTTTGACCGTTGCGTTCGAGCAGATCAAAGCCAGACTTTTTGCCGAGGGACTCTTTGACGAATCGCTGAAGCGGCCGATCCCGGCGTTTCCGCGAAGGGTCGGAATAGTCACGTCGCCGGACGGAGCGGCCGTGCACGATATTATGACCGTGCTCGACCGCCGGGCAAGATCGGTAAGCGTGGTGCTGATCCCGACATTGGTACAGGGCGAGTCGGCGGCCTCGAGCATTGCAAAAGCGATCCGCCTGGCAAACGAGTTTTGCGACGGATGCCTCGACCACGAGCGGATAGACGTATTGATAGTCGGCCGGGGCGGCGGTTCGGCGGAAGATCTTTGGGCGTTTAATGAAGAACGGGTCGCCCGGGCGATACGCGCCTCAAAAATACCGGTGATCTCCGCGGTCGGGCATGAAGTCGATTTTACGATTGCCGACCTGGCGGCCGATCTGCGGGCGGCGACGCCATCGGCCGCGGCCGAGATCGTAGCCGAAAGCGAGGCTGAGGTCCTGCGGCGGATCGGGCAATTGACGGGCGATCTGACCAGGCAGATGGAATACGTACTGCTTTCCGCGCATTCGGACCTTCAGGCGCTTGAAATGGCGCCGGTATTTACAGAGTTTCCGCTTCGGCTGCGCGGCGTGCGGTATCGCGTCGACGAGCTTTATTCCCGAGCCGGTTCGGCGGCAGCCTCGCATTTAAGGTCCCGCGATGTGAGATTGACTGAAACGGCAGCACGGCTTTCACCGATCGGCCTTTCGGCAAAACTGGCCAGACACACAAAGCGGCTTGCATTATTGGAACACCGATCGGCGGAGGCAGCAGGCGAACTGACGGCAGGCCGTAATCGCCGGGTGGAAAATATTATGTTCCGGCTGGATGCCTTATCGCCGCTTGCGGTTTTGACCAGAGGATATTCGATCACGCAAAAAACGAGCGGCGAGATCGTAAGGGATTCGCATCAAACCGTGCAGGGAGAACGCCTGAGCATTCGGCTTGCGGCCGGAAAGGTCGAGGCGGATGTGGTCGGGATCGAGGATTGAAGCGGATTGGGAAAGAACGTTATTGAAATCGATAGAATTCCGGCCGCCGAAGCCGAGCGAAACGCGCCGCGACGGAAGACCTGGAAAACCGTGCTTATCACATCGGCGGCAACTTTTGCGGTCGTCTGCGTTGTCGGAGCGATCGCGTCGTATTTCTATTGGCAGCATTTGAAAACCACGCCGCAATATTCCCTTGCGTTGATCGTTGACGCCGCAAAACGCGACGATCAGGCCACCGTCAATGAGCTGGTCGATATCGATTCCGTCGTGGACGATTTTCTTCCGCAGATAACCGGAAAGGCCGTGGAACTATACGGCCGCGGCTTGCCGCCGGAGACTATACTGCGGGTCGCGAGGATCGCACTTCCCGTAATGGACGCGGTAAAACAGCGTGCCCGCGACGAACTGCCCGGTGCAATTCGCCAGAAAACGGCATCTTTCGGTGACGTCCCGTTTGCCGCGATGGTTATTGGCGCGGACCGTTATCTGGATGTTTCGATCGAGGGTGACATGGCCGCCATTCGGAGCAAACTGCCCGAACACAACTTCGAGGTCCGGATGAAAAAAACGGGCGAACGATGGAAAATATCGGGAGTTCGCGATGAAGAGCTCGCGACCCGGATCGCCCAGCGTATCGGGCAGGAAATAATCGCAATAGCCGCGAATAGCGCCGGGTCGAACAAAAGCAGACTTGGGATCAGGAACATCAATGAGCTTTTGCGTGAGGCGGAAGAGATATTTAAATAATTTATGGCAAAGACTTTTGAAGCGTCGCTTAATGAGCTGGAGCAGATCGTAAAGCAATTAGAGGACGGCGATCTGCCGCTGGACGAAAGCCTGAAGCTTTTCGAGAATGGTGTTCGCCTCTCGCGCGACTGCCGCGAACGGCTGACAAATGCCGAACGCCGGATCGAAGTGCTGATGAAGGAATCGGATGGAGCAATCGGCCTTCAGTCCGTTACTGAATAAGTCAGCGCGTTGCGTACATCAGCACGCCGAGAGCGGCGAACATTACCGCTACCAACCCAAGCGCGAGGATCCCGACAATTACCGAATAGATCACGATGCCCGTCGTATTGTCCTTGCCGCTTTTGCCGTTATATGCTTTGCCGCAGCCGGGGCACTTTACATGAGTCAGAATTTTCGGGCCAAGCACTCCGCCCCACCACGTGAAGCGCACCTTTTCCGCGTTCGTGCCGCCGCACTGCGGACATGGAGCATATGCGTTCATAATCTCGTTTGTCAAAAAATTCGTTACGTAGTGCGACCGTTTACCGCGACATAACCGCCTTTCGCAACTTTTGCTAGAACTATTCTCATCGGCCGGTTAAAGATGTGATGGCGGTAACTGTCCTTGTCCGTGCCGACCTTTTCGACCCTTATATGATACAACGCAATTTTTCGGCCGTTACCGGTATCTGATTCGCCCTGGATGAGAAGTTGATCGTAACAAACTCCCGCTCGCCATAAGGGTTCGTTGACTCCTATTCCAGTTGCCTCGAACGCCAGGCTAGCTTCCTCGAAAGGTTTGACAAAAGAAGCATCGTGCTGGAAGTTGCACCGGGAGCGAACTCAGACGACCATCCATGGTGGGCGGCATCTCCGAACGAAAATCCGGCGAGGCTCCAAAAGTATGGCTCGAAAGGGTACGCTGGATCAACGACCGTGTAATTGTAACCGAAGGTCACTGGCTTACCTCCATTATTCGGGCCGACCCAATGAGGTTTTCATTGAATCAGCCCGCTACCGTCCAGGCGGCAATAGGTTAGCGCAATTTGGTCAGTCTCGAGAACTGAATATACTCAGAATGTACCAGAACAACAGGGCGATGCTCGCAAAAAGCGTCAATGAAGCGGCCACATGCTGATTTGTGTTGTACTGATGGAGCACGTTCGACGTGCTATAAAGTATCGCCGCTCCCGCAAACGCAACCATGACGAACGCAAAGACACTGCCGAGCGAGAATCCGAAGATCAGGCTTGCGACAATAAAACCGAGGGCAGCGAATCCACCGATAGCGAGAATCGGACCAAGAAAACTAAAATCGGCCCTTGTCATAAAAACTGTCGCCGTGATCCCGAGGAAAAGTCCGAGCGTTACGATACCCGCCTTCGGTATGACGGTGGCGTCGGAATAGGTCGCCGCCAGGAATATCATCGGCACAAAGATAACTGCCTCGGCAAGTATATAAACGCCAAGCCCGAGATACTGCATGGCCGACGAAGTTTGGGAATTGGCCCACCAATTGGCCAGGTAAGAAATTCCCATAAAGCAGCCCAGGACGATCAGCCACGAAAAACGGCCGCCGAGCATAGTGACCGCAATCTCATCCGCGTAGCCGGTTGAAAAGATCGCGAACTCTACCGCGACGAAGGCGAGTATCGCGGCCGCCAAAAGCATATAGGTTTTGCGTATGAACTGCGCCCGCTGTGCCGGTAACGCGTCCGCCGCCGATGTGCCGTATGTGGTGCTGAAGTTTTCCATATTTTTGACCAAAGATTAGATTACACGCCCCGAAAAATGTTTGTACCGAATCGTTCGATCCCTTCCAAACCGGATTTCCTCACTCAATAATCTATTGGCCTAAGTTTATCAGTCAATTTTACTCCCAGGCAAGATATTAAATCGGGTAGTAATATCCTGATTTTTGTTGCGGCCTCCAGACTTGGCTCTTCCTTTGCCGTGAAAGTCGGAATCTAGATGAGTTTCAATGAAAGCTCCCGAAAAACCGCTTGTTTCTCGGCGAACTCTACGTAAAACTCAGTGTTCTCTGCGTTTACCCATTTTTAACGCAGAGGGCCGCCGAGGTTTCGCTTGAGTTCGCCGAGACATTCGTCGCCTTTTCAGACATTCTGCTCGTTGAGCAGGCCTAAAAAGGCGCCTTACACTAATCGATCTAAATACTACTGACCGTGGTTCATTGTCTTTGTTGTGCTCGACTCGCGTTCATCGTCATCATCGTCGTTTCTAACCACTTTCACATATCCGAACATTCCCTCCTGAAAGTGGGGCAGCACCGCACAGATGACCAGGTATTTTCCGGGTCGGTCGAATTGGACCGTTTCGACCCGATCCTGGGCAAGTATCGCGGGAAGCAAGGTTGGGTCTAACCCGCGATAGATTCTGCGGTTAGCGTCATTGATTATCGGCGGGCCGGGCCGCGGGCCGGGGACCAGAATGGTCGTGTTGATGTCCGTCGGCTTGGTGCCGTCGTCATAGACGGTCACTACGTGGAAACCGCCGACGATAAAATTTACCGTCCCGCCGGCTTTTATCTTTGCGATCTCCGGCGTTAGTCGGTGGTGATTTAGAAGTCTGGGAAACTGGGTGTTCGCATTATTCGGAAAACGGTCGATCGGCGTATTCGTCATCCAACCGCCGAACGTGACCGTGGCATTGTTTACCGCCCTGTCACCGTCATTGTCGTGGGCACTTATGACGCCTTGCCCGCCCGCGACGAAAAAGAAAATCGTAAATCCAAAAAACACGAGCGCGGCCAAACCCGCCAGCGCGAGAACAAATCGTTTCATTGTCCGACCTCCTTCGATTTTAGGTTCCTGCAAATATGCAATCACTCCGATGGTGCAGGCCATTCGAAGATTTACCTTGCGGCCTAATGTCGCGTGGATTTAACACACAGTGTCTTTGAGCGGCCGATTGAGACAGTTGGGGGGCGATCTTTTGCGGTCTGGCTGTGGATTACAGGCGATTTCTATCACCGTAAGTTGTCGAAGTCAAGAAATTCGGCGAACGGCGATTATAAAAAAGACGGCCCCAATCGAGCCGTCATTTTTAAATAAACTGATAAGATCGGTCAGGCAACCGAACTTTCGGCCCGGTCATTCGAGGCTTGTTTGACGGCAAGAATATCTATCTTTTCGATCGAAGGCCCTTCGAGCAGCAATTCAGCGGCGTTTGCCATCAACGCGGCGGCCACCTTGCCGTTAAGATGAGCGTCGCGGCCTTCATCGCCGGCGAATGTATCGAAAATACCAAACGTGTTTTCACTAAATTTTACCGCATACCACGTGACCGTCAGCGGCTCTTCGTTTACCAACGCGAGACCGCTATTCAAGAACGCCTCGACATCTGCTTCCTTGCCGGGTTTGGCAATCAATTTTACAAACAATCCTTTTGTTACCATGATAAATACCTCCGTGAAAATGTTGATTTGAGGTTAATACTTCGACGAAGCGATTGCAACGGCGGTCCGTCTTAAGACAAGTTTTAAGGAGAAGTCGCGTCTCTCGCCACTATCGGTCTAGGCCTTTCAGAACGACCGCGGAATCCGGCTGTAAGTACCCTTAAAACCATTCCGGGGCGAAGTAGAATGGATGGCTCGTCCAACAGTTGAGCCACTCTCAGAAAAGCGAAAGCCGCCTGGGAATCGTGATGCGCGAGCCGGTGCAGCCGCCCGACGTACCAGCCCATAATTTTTCCGCCAAGCGTTCGCTTTCCTTTAGTCTCCGGTATTTTGAGATCGTTTCCCGTCGCAAGGGCCCATGGCGTATCGATAACTTTCGACGCAGCCTTGTAAAACCGTCTCGCCAGATCGTTTTCGCCTTTCGATAGTTCCTCACGCAGAGTTCGGGCCAACATCGCCGCCACGGACATTCCCTGACCGTATACCGGATTAAAGCTGCAAATCGCATCGCCGAAAACCAGAAATCCTTTCGGTATGCGGCTTAGCCGTTCATAGCGTCGACGGACGCTGGCCGGGAACTTCATCGTCATCGCGTTGCCGATCGGTTCGGCGTTTCGAATCGCGTTGTAAATAAACGGAGCCTCGAGGTTTTTGGCAAAGGCCAGAAAACCGTCGATATCTTCCGGTGCCTGCGCGCCGAAGCGCCCAATGAGAGTAACCACCCAGCGTCCATTTTCCTGAGCCAGGATGACGCCGCTCCGTGAGTTCTTTAGCGTAGCCGGGACCACGCCGAACAAATCGCCGTTCAGGTCCGATTCCCGGCGACTGAATATCCGCGTAGTGTACGAAATGTCGATCTCTACCCGTTCCTCGCGCGGGGCGGGAAAACGAAGTGATTCCAGCCACTTCAAACTCCGCGAGCCGCGGCCCGAAGCGTCCACGACCAGATCGGCCGCGATCGTCTCGTCGTCGGTGCGTACGGCCTTAATGTGTCCGCCCGAGCTGAACAGGTGCCGGACGGAACGGTTTTCACGAATCGTTACGTTGTCGATATTTCGAACGCGTCCGCGTACGACACTTTCCAGAAGCGGGCGGCTCAGAAGCAGACCGATAGTCGTGCTCGGCGCTTGCCGAAGGCACGCACCCTCAAAAAACCATCGACCGTCGTTCGCGACATCCGCCGGAACGGCCCCGGCTTCCAGCAATTCGGTCTTGATACCCGGGAACATTTCTTCCAGCACGTCCGATCCGCCGGCAAGCAGGCCGTGTGCATGTCGGCTTTGCGGCACGCCGCGACGATGAGAATTCTCGCGCGTAAGACTGTCTCGTTCCACGATGATCACCTCGTCGTAAAAATCCGAAAGAACGCGCGCCGCGAACAGGCCGGAAATGCTTCCGCCAATAACCAGTGCACGTCGATCCTTTCGATCAACTTTATTATTCATTAAACCTCCGTGATGCCTGGCTTTTGTGTTTCGAGGAAGAGCCAGGTTCAACGAAGACAAGTCTAACCCGCCCATCGCCGGCGGGTATTTAGGAAAAGATGAAGTTTTTCTGAGGAATTTATGAATTATAAAAAGGAGGGAGTCTTAAAAAGAGAATCGGCTTTTATTAATTTGAGAAGTATTTAAATTGCCTCCAGCTTTAGCTGGAGGTTATCGGATGCGTAGGATGGGGCTTTAGCCAAAATTCAGATAGTGATTTCCTTGACGGCTTTAGCCACAGATGCTTAGAAGGGATTTGGCTAAAGCCGCTTTAGAACCTCAACCTTCACCTCCAGCTAAAAGCTGGAGGCAATTGAAAAGAGGCCGTTTTCGACAGCCTCTTTCTATTTCCAAGAAAATCGTAGTTCTGTTACGTTCGAACTTTATTCCGATTTGCCGGCCGCCTTGACGGTTTCCGTCGGTTCGGGCCGCGGCGTCGCCAGGCCGAGCTCGGGCGAACGCCAGAGGTTCGAAACAAGCAGTTCGCGGATGAAGGTCATTTCCTTCGGCAGCCGGTCATAGAGCTTGAAGAAAAGATCGTCGTGCATGGCGATCTCTTTAAGCCAGATGTCGCGGTCGAGGTTCATCACGCTGTCGAACTGTTCACGCGAAAAATCGAGCCCGCGCCAGTCCATATCGTCGTACCGCGGCATCCAGCCGAGCGGCGTTTCGACGCCTTTCGACTTACCTCTCGCACGCTCGACGACCCATTTCAGCACACGCATGTTTTCGCCAAAACCCGGCCACATGAATTTTCCGTTCTCGTCCTTGCGGAACCAATTGACCGAGAAAATGCGCGGCGGTTCCGGGATCTGGCGGCCGAAATCGAGCCAGTGAGCGAAATAATCGCCCATGTGATAACCGGCGAACGGAAGCATCGCGAAAGGATCACGACGGACTTCGCCGATGTTGCCAAAGGCAGCGGCCGTCATTTCCGAACCCATCGTCGCCGCCATGTAGACGCCGAACGCCCAGTTGAACGATTGCTGAATTAGCGGAACAACCGAGTTGCGACGGCCGCCGAAGATGAAGGCCGAGATCGGAACGCCTTCGGGAGAATCGAAATTCTCGTCCACGACCGGGCACTGCGTAATCGGAGCCGTAAAGCGTGCATTCGCGTGGGCTGCGGGCTTGTCGCTTGCCGGCGTCCAATCGTTGCCTTGCCAGTCAATGGCGTGTGTCGGCTTGTCGCCGTCCATGCCTTCCCACCACACGTCGCCGTCATCGGTTAAGGCGACGTTCGTGAAGATCGTGTTCGCCTTGATCGAATCCATCGCATTTGGATTCGAAGAATAATTCGTTCCCGGTGCGACGCCAAAAAAGCCGTTTTCAGGATTGATCGCCCGCAGTTTTCCGGTTTCATCGGGCTTGATCCAGGCGATATCGTCGCCGACGGTCGTGACTTCCCAGCCCTCTTCCTGAAAAGGCTTGGGCGGAATCAGCATTGCGAAATTCGTCTTGCCGCAGGCGGAAGGGAAGGCGGCACAGACGTAATCTTTCCTGCCGTCAGGCGATTTCACGCCGACGATCAGCATATGTTCGGCCAGCCAACCTTGCTCGCGTCCGAGGGTGGAGGCGATACGTAAGGCGAGACATTTTTTACCTAACAACGCGTTGCCGCCGTAACCCGAGCCGTACGAAATGATCGAGCGTTCTTCGGGGAAGTGAACGATATATTTGTCTTTCGGATCGGGCGAGCACGGCCACGGCACATCGGCTTGTCCTTCAGCCAGCGGCATCCCGACCGAGTGCAGGCAGTGGACGAATTCGCCATCGCCGAGCGCTTCCAAAGCTTTGTTGCCCATACGCGTCATGATTTTCATGTTCACGACCACGTAGGGCGAATCGGACAACTGAACACCGAACTGCGAGATCGGCGAGCCGAGCGGCCCCATGCAGAACGGGATGACATACATCGTCCGTCCACGCATCGAGCCGCGGAATTTCGGCGTAAGCAACGCCTTCATCTCACGCGGGTTCATCCAGTTGTTGGTCGGCCCGGCGTCGCCTTTCGACAGGGAACAGATATACGTGCGGTCTTCGACACGAGCCACATCCGACGGGTGCGACCGTGCAAGAAAGCTGTTCGGACGCTTTTCCGCATTCAGCTTAATAAACGTTCCCGCATCGACCATCTCCTGGCAAAGCCGGTCGTACTCTTCCTGCGAACCATCGCAAAGATAGACCGCGTTCGGTTCGCACAACTCGGCCATGTCGGTGACCCAGCGTTTAAGTTCTTCGTTTTTTATGTTTTCCGGAATGGTGTAATTAGCCATATTCGTTTGAATAAAGTTCTCTAAATTAGTCAATTAATGCTTGGATTATTTGCCGGCCGCAACGGGCCGTTTATACAAAATATTTCAAAATTTTATCATAAGATAAGTTTGAATGAGAACGTATAACATAAAATAATTGGTCTTACCAATTATCCGTAAGTCGTTGTGTTCACAACAATTGAGCGCTGGAAACAGGACGCTCCTACGGAGCTCCACCCTAATATTTGCAACATCGGTCTACAAACAGATGGCTCCTCCGGAGCCGTTCTTGAGGCCCATCGGGCCGGTCTGTTTGTAGAACGGCTGATAATTTTAGCCGACAGCTCCGTAGGAGCGTCCTGTTACTGATCATAGACTAGAATCGTCCGTAGCAACTACATTCCCTCTCCGGGCATATTGTCTTATCGTGTGTATCGCGATCGCGGCTATGATTATTGCTCCGCCCAACAGTGCCCACTGCGAAGGCCGTTCGCCGACGAAAATGAAAACCCAAACCGGATTCAGCAGCGGTTCGATAAATCCGATCAGGCTCGCATCCAGCGGGCGAGTGCCGCCGCGGACGCCTTTGATAAACAGGATGTACGAGATGCCGATCTGGAAAATTCCGAGGAACGCGACCGCGAACCAGTCCATAAAGCCCATTGACGGAATCGCGGAAAATCCGGTCGGGGCGTTCACGAGTGCGAGCAGAAAATTGCCGTAAATGACAGCGATCGCGGGATTCATCTTCGATGCGGGTGGAACGGCGTGATCGGCCGCGTTCTCATTACGCCCTTGCTCACGCCCGGGCTTCTGCAATGAGTCGGCTCGCGGATGCCGCAGAAGCATTATGTAAAGGCCGAGAAAAATGCCCGAAAACAGAGCGGCAATATTGCCCTGATAGTCTTCCAGCCGCAACTGTCCGACAAAGAACAGGCTCATCCCGGCCAGCACCACAACGACCGTTACGAGATCGCGCCAGTGAAATTTTTCGCCGATGATGAAAGGTGCGAGAACGAGAATATAGATCGGCGCCGTATACTGCAGAAAGATCGCGTTCGCCGCCGTCGTCTTCTTCGTCGCCCAGACGAAAAGAAACAGAAGCAACGCGTAAATCACAGAGGTCACCAACCCGAACACATTGATCCGCAGACCATCCTTCCACGTCAGGATCAGCACCGTGATCGCCGCAAACAGCGATCGAAAAAACGTTACCTGATATGCATCAAGCTGCCCGTCGGTAAGCTTGATAAAAAGCCCGCCGGTGCTCCATAAAAGGACGGCGATGACGACCAGGTAAACCGGACTGATGGAGTTCGTGCTCTCTTCCTTCATAAGGAAGTTTGAAGTTTAGGGCCATTGCCGCCGCTAATCAAACCTCCTCAACCAAAACGATAAACGGGATAAGGGCAAGAGTATCGGAGACAAAGGGGATGTCTGAAGAGTTGTTTGAGCGGCTCCGGATGAGCCACCTGTTCTTAAAAAGCATCGATCAAAATCGGACGAAGCCACGTAGGGGCGACCACGCTAAAAACGGCAAATAAAACACTTGTCGCTCCTAACGGAGCTTAGATCAAATCTGTCTTTCAGACAGTCTCTTTTTGTACCAAACCTTTTTCGCGTTCTCACTCCCCGCTTCTCATCTGCGCCGAAAGCGTGCGGATACTGTGTTTATCAAGCAAATGACGTAGCGAGCGGACCTGCATTTGGAGCAGGTCGGCGGCTTTTGTTTGATTGCCGGCGGTAAGTCTTAACGCTTCGATGACATAAGTTTTTTCGAGATTTTCAAGGTGTGCGGTAAGGTTCAGGCCATCGGCCGGGAGCTCGAACTCGGCACGGATGCGTTCGGGGTTATAGTTCGTGATGTGCTCGGGCAGACGTTCGGGCTGGATCTCTTCGGTTCGCTCGAGTGCGACGGCGCGTTCGATGGTGTGTTCGAGTTCGCGAACATTCCCACCCCACATATAGTTTTCGAGCAAATGCATCGCCCTCGGCGATATCCCCAGGTTACGGCCGCTTTGATCGCAATATTTGCCGACGAAATGATTGACCAGATCGGGAATGTCCTCGCTTCGTTCGCGAAGCGGCGGCAGGTGGATCGGGATGACCGAGATGCGATAGAAAAGGTCTTCGCGGAACGTTCCCTCGATCGACATCTGCTTGAGGTCGCGATTGGTTGCGGCAATTACGCGGGCGTCGATCTGAAGTTCTTCGTGGGCACCGACCGGACGGACACGTCTTTCCTGGAGCACGCGGAGTAGCATGACCTGCATTGCCGGCGACATTTCGCCTATTTCGTCGAGGAAGATCGAGCCTTTGTTTGCGGCTTCGAACAAGCCTTTGCGGTTGGTGTTGGCACCTGTGAAGGAACCCTTGACGTAACCGAACAGCTCGGATTCGAGCAGCGTTTCGGTAAAGG
>JABFSB010000433.1 GCA_013140875.1 Acidobacteriota bacterium | reverse complement strand
CCATTTACCGTTTCGAGATAAGCCGTTCCGCGAAGATTTGTCGCGTTGACATTGCCGTTGACGGCCGAGGCTTTCGTTAAATTAGTAAAGTTCGAAACGTTGACCGACCCGTTCACCGTTTCGATCTCATTCAGAACGGCCGTTCGCGGTACGGAAAGTTTGAACTGGACTTCCAGCTTTCCACGGTTCTTCCAGCCTTTATCACCCCGGTCGCGGCGCCAACTGTCATAGTCCGCTTCGACACTAAGGAAATCGGCTCGTGAATCCACTTTGATTTGAACGTCGGCAAGAGCTTCCTTGGTGTCTGCCGTCTTAACGGCCTCGAGCCGGACCTCATTCTTGTCCCACGCCTCGACGACGATCGAACCATTCACGTTCGACACACTGACCCGACCGTTCGCGCTCAACGGGTAAGACTGTTCGAACCTTTCCGTCTCGCCTTGGACAACGACCGCCGCCGGTTCGGCCACGGGCAGCGGACTATTTTCTTTTACGGCGTTGTCGCCCGAAAATACAAGACCCGCAAATATTATCGAATAAAGCCAACTCATTTTATGAATGTCTCCTTGATCGGAATCGAATGTTCCACGGTGTTTCTAAAGACAAAACACCACTCGTCGGATCTTTATAACAACAATTAGAACAATTCTTTCCAATTTTTTGGACGTTCGGAGATTGAGGTGAATATGTGTGTCGCGAGCCGCGTTTGAAATCGCGGCGCTTTTACGACTAATTGATCCGAAGCATCCCTGATTCTCCTAACTTCATCATATTTTCAGACCGCGTCGCAATTTTATGTCCGATAAACACTCTTCCGTCGTTCTTGCCCTGTAATTTACATCTCTCCCTTAATTTGTTAGGTTATAAAGTTTGGTGATCCCGGTCGACGGAGATACGCGATGAATTTGAAGAAAACGCAGCTGCACATTTTGTCTAAGGCCAAAGATTTATCGGCCCAGGCAAAAACAGGTGTTTCGCTCCACTGTCACACGGAACATTCAAGGGAGATGCTCGACTTTTTGCCGCATTATGGCGACAAGTTGCCGATCATTAACTATTTCTGGAGAAAAGAACGGGTCAAATACCTGAAAAGAGAAGGAAGAGCGATCGATTTTTCAACCGCTTACTGGTCGCCGCCTATGTCCGGACAAGCGGTTTACGATATCGAAAAAGATCAGATCGCCACGGTTGGCCTGGAAGCCATAGTTTCAGTGACCGATCACGACAGTATTGATGCCTGCGCCGAAATAAACGAAAAGGAAGAAAATCCTCGGGCGCCGATTTCACTGGAATGGACAGTTCCTTTTGATTACGGATATTTCCACGTAGGTGTTCACAATTTACCCAAGGACCGGGCGGTCGATCTGACCAAAACGCTTCTCGAATATACCTTCGGCGAAAATCCGACGGATGAAAAACTGACCGAGATGTTTGCGATGCTCAGCGATCTGCCGGGAGTTCTGGTGATCCTGAATCATCCCATCTGGGATATCGAACTGGTCGGTGCAGAACGTCATGAAGCCCTGTTAAAAGAATTCGTAAAACGGCACGGCCGCTGGATACACGCCTTTGAGGTAAACGGATTTCGATCGTGGTCGGAAAATAAACGGGTTATTGAAATGGCGGAGGCACTTGGCGTTCCCCTGGCTACGGGCGGCGACCGTCACGGCTGCAAGCCGAATACCGTAATCAATTTGACCAACGCCGATACTTTCGAAGAGTTCGCACACGACATCCGCGTCGAAAAGCGAAGCGAGGTCGTGCTGATGCCGGAATACGAACAGCCGCTCCATTCGCGCCAGATGCAGTCATTTTCCGAGATACTGAAACACTACCCGCAGTTTCCGGACGGCCGTAAGAAATGGTTTGAGCGTGTGTATTTCGATACCGGCGACGGCAACGGGCTGCGGTCACTTTCTTCGCATGGTTGGATTCGGGGCGGCCCGGCATGGCTTCGTGCGGCGGTTTGGACGCTTGGTTTTTTTGGCAGTCCTGTGATGCGGCCGGTTTTCAGACTGGCACGTAAACGCAAGGACCGCGTGCCGAGCGATGCGGCAAACGCAAGATTCGAGACGATCGACCTTAGCGAGTCGCCGTCAAAGATTGGTTCGGGTACCGTTTCCCAAAATTGATGCACGCTATTTGTTTTTGCCTGATCGGGCACTACAAATTTCGACCGGTTATGTTCTGCGGCGGGCTTGCCCGTCGCTTCTATATTTAGAGCTATTTTTTTGTGGAGAATCAGTTAAGAATCGCCTTTTTCCCCGACTCATACCTTGAAGTAAACGGGGCGGCAATGACAAGTCAGCGATTGGTTGAATTTGCGAAACGCAAAGACTTTCCATATCTGTGCATTCATGCCGCCAGAAAAAATGAAACGTGGCAGGACGGAAGTGTTACTTACATGACACTGAAACGTTCGCCGCTCTCCTTTTCGCTTGATGAAGACTTGGCTTACGACCCATTCTTTCAGAGATATTCGGCCCGGATCGAACGCCAGTTGGAGGCATTCAAACCGGACGTTATCCATATCACCGGGCTGAACGACCTAAGCATCGTGGGAGCATACCTCGGGTGGAAATATCAGATACCGATCCTTGGTTCTTGGCATACGAACGTTCATGAATTCGCGGCCCATCGTCTCGCGAAAATGCTGCGTTTCTTACCTGATCCCTTTGTAAAAAAGATCACCGGTTTTGCCGAGCGAAAGATCATGGACGGGGCGGTCTTTTATTACAAGATGCCCAAGGTCGTACTTGCTCCGAATCAGGAGCTGGTCGACGCTCTTGGTTCCGGCACGAACCGCCGCGCACAAATAATGAGCCGCGGAGTAGATACCGAACTTTTTTCGCCTTCACTTCGGACGGTCGATGACGACGTTTTCAGGATCGGATTTGTCGGAAGGCTTCGGGCTGAAAAAAATGTCAGGCTGCTGGCCGATATCGAACGCGAACTGATCGCCCGCGGCAAAACAAATTTCAAATTTCTAATCGTCGGAGAAGGCAGCGAACGCGGGTTTCTGGAGGGGAACATGAAACACGCGGAACTTACGGGCTTTCTGGACGGGGCAAAACTGTCGGAAGCCTATGCGAACATGGACCTTTTCCTCTTTCCGTCAAAGACCGACGCGTTCGGCAACGTGACGCAGGAAGCCTTTGCCTCAGGCGTTCCGGCCATCGTTACGGATCTGGGCGGCCCGAAATTTCTTATCGATCCGGGCAAGACCGGCTTTGTGGCGAGAGACCTGAGCGATTTTGTCGAGTATACTATCCAGCTAATGGACGATCGCGAAAAACTCGCCGAGATGAAATCTAACGCCCGCGAAAATGCGATGTCCAAGTCGTGGGACGCTGTGTTCGAATCGGTTTTCGACGGTTATCGGCTGGCTTACGAATTGCGCGAGAAGAATTTCAAACAAAAAAGATGACGAGATCCGAGGATATACACCACTCGATCACCGAGGCAGATGACCTCGAAGAGATAAACGAACGAGAGATTCCGCTGGCGGAGATCTTTCGCAGCCTCGGTTCGCACCCGCTTCAGATAATTACGCGTTGGAACTGGAAAGCGGCATTTCTCGGCGCCATTCTTCGTGCGTCTTTTTAC